>JAJZPZ010000173.1 GCA_021847795.1 Nitrospirota bacterium | reverse complement strand
CCTTCACCTGGGCAAGCAACGCCTCTTTCTCTTTTGTGAGTTCCAGGTACTTGCCCTCATCAACACCCGAAATATTGCTTTCAACGGCGCACGGGACCTTGTCTTCCTCTCCGACATCCTCTGCAATGCGCCTGAATTCCTCTTCCCAGGTCCTGAACTTCTCTGAAAGCATCGCATTCTCACGGTCGAGTATACCGATGAATTTCTCGAGGTCATGGCTGTTGCTTTCAAAGGCGCTGAGCGGCTCGGCAATGCCGACATTCTCCACAACCCCCGACTCGGTCAGGCCCCTGATCTTATCCTGCAGTTCATCGTTTGTCTGCTGAAGCGCCGCCAGTTTCCTATGGGCGCCCTCAAAAATGTCCTTGTAGCACATGAGTTCCAGGATCGTGTTTTTCTGGAACATCACCATGCGCTGCAGCCTCTTTATCCTGCCTTCCGGGGTCCCGTCATCAACTCCTTCATCAGGCATGGAGAATGCGGCATCAATTTGCGAGGGGTCCATGATCTCCGGGGCCTTCAATGCGGGTTCCGTTGTTTCCTGCTCCTGGGGCGTCGCCTCGCTTACAGGTTCGGGGACATCTTCCAGGACAGCGGAAGAACGCTCCTGCTGCTCCGGGGGCCCGACCGGCAAGTCGCTGGAATTTCCGGGGTCCTTCAGGCTTTTCTGATACAGTTTCTTATATTTTCTTCTTTGCGAAAACAGGTAAAAGGTCAGGACAAGGAGAACCACGGAGACCTCAACAAGCAGCATGAAATAAAGGGCATCGATCTGAATGATCATTTTATTTCCTCTTTTTAACCTTTGTTTTTCTTTTTGCCGAGATCTTCCTTGTGGAATAGACAACTACAGCAATGCCCAGCAGCGCCGCATTTATAATGCCGAACCGGATAAGGACGGTTTCCCATGGAACGCCCTTGCGTGCCTGCCCCTTCCGCACCGCAGCTGCAGGGGCGCTCTTCTGCCCGGCAGGGGGCTCTGTTGCTTTGAACTGCACTGTTTTCTCCCTTTTAAAGGTCTTGCTTTCAGCTACGATCCTGCCTGAATATTCGCCTGCGCCGGCCGCGGTAAACTCAGCGGAATACCTGCCGTCTCCGCTGCCCTGGAGTGCCAGTTTCTCAGTCTTTTTGTCAGGACCGGTAATTTCAGCGTAAAAGGTCACCTGGTCAAGGACATCCTTCTCCTGCAGCAACCCGCCCTCTTTTTCAAGCCATGCGTCGATCCTGAACTTCTCTCCCTTATTGACGAAGCTCTTGTCAAAGGAACTCTTCAGTCTGAGATTCGTTATAACGAAAACCTTGTTCCCCTCTTGTGTGCTCAGATTTACCTTCCATTTGCCGACAGCAGGCTCTTTAATGGTGATCATGTCGAAAACCTTTGCCCCGAACCACTGCATATTCTTCGCGTACCTGGTAGAGGTGAATTTCTTGCTCGCCGGATCTACGACAACCGTGGATGTGCCGGCCGCCTTGGAAATGACCAGGATCACTTCATGAATATCCTTATCAACAGTAAAGGTATTTCCTTCCAAAGGGACTTCATCAGGGGCTTTGATCTTCTCGAATATGGACATGAACATGGTGTGGATGTCTTTATCCGACTTGGCAAACTTGAAGAAGCCCCCTGTGGCCTTTGCCATATCCTCCAGGAGCTTTTCGTCGGACATCTCTGTAAAGGCCACGGAATAAAGCTTTATCCCCGACTTCGCCATCCCAGGGAGGGTCTTGTTCAACTCCGCGTAGGCAGCTTCCTCTTTCTCCTTCGAGCCGAGAGTAAGTTTGCCGTCCGACATCAGCAGAAGGGCCTGGGTCCTTCCGCCGGGAGGGCCCAGTTCCTCAAGTCCCTTTTTCACTCCATCCTGGATATGCGTCGAGTATTCCTTTGAGGAAACCTTATTGATCGCGCCCACCAGCTTCCCATGATTAGCCCCGGTGGTCTGCGTGAGGGGCGCCAGGACCTTTGCCGAATCCCCGAAACTGACGATCCCCGCACGATCGCCCGCACTCATAAGTGAGATGAAAAGCTTTGCAGCAGCCTTACGGTAATCACCGGGGTCGGTCTTCCTCATGCTTCCTGAACTGTCGATGAGCAGCATGATATCAAAGGCGTTGTTCGTTTTTTTCGGGGCAGGCGGCGTTTGCACAGCCGGGGTTCCTTTTTTGCCGGCATCGGCGGGTTTGCCCTTCTCAACTGCTTCGAGAGATGCAGCAGAAAGGGCCCAGAGCAGGATGAGCATAAAAAAAGTCGTCTGAATTTTTTTCATGATAAATACCCTTATGCTATTTATCGTATTTTTCAGCTATAACTATAGCACAAGAGAGTTTCTGAAAAAAATATCTTTTTTGCCGGTTTTTCCGAAGGTTGGACAAAACCAGGATGCACGGCTTACGCCTTTGTGAGCCGGATTGCTCCGTCCCGGCAGGCCAGCCGGGCTATGCTCATGCCTGCCAGCCCCCATTTGCAGATACGCTGGGAAGCGGCAGTATGATGCAGTATCCAGCTCCGTATGCCGAAGACCTGCTTGAATTCAAGGAGCCCCAGGCCGGTAAATCCGCCCTTCAGATGCGCCCTGAAGGCAGGCCCATTCGCATAATCAACAGCGCTGAAAAGAAGGGGCCTGCGGCTTTGGAGCACCTGGTAATCAATAATCTCCCGCACTGCGCGCCGCCACAGGCCGCGCCCCCTGTGGTCCGGCCTGGTGTACAAATCAAACAGGTAACACCCGCCGGGGCCCGGATCAAATATGACCCTTCCATCCCAGATATAATAGGGACGCGAGCAGAACCATTCCATGTGGACGGCCTCCCCTCCCCTCACACAGATAACCGCCTGGTAACCCTTCTCCAGCCGCTGGTAGTAGATATCCTCGGACCTGTACATCTTTGATATCAGGGGCACGTCCTGCTTTGTAGCCAGCCTGATCTCATCACTGCGGTCCGGCGGAGGCTCATTCAGGTCTCCTGTCAAAAGAACGAAACGGATCCTTCTCCGGTAATAAAGAGAAATTTCGAGCATACTAAAAGTATAGCCGACTTTCGGCAACAGGCAAAGGTCGGGTTGCGCCCGGGAAAGTAAACAAGCGCTGAATTATTGATTACAGGAGGGGTGATTCAGGAACGCCTTGAGAAAAACTGCGGTGGGAATCCGGTAAGGCAGGTGCAACTGTTATTCGTGAAGAGCCGTGTTCTGTATCCCGTGTTTCTTCAGCAGGTCGTAAATTGTAGTCCTGCTCACGCCCAGCGCCTCGGAAATCTTTGTCATATTACCCTTATACTTATCATTGGCCTTAATCAGCATGTCCCTTTCTATCCTGTCCCTGGCTTCTCTCAAAGTCAGAACCATGCTCCCCTTGCTTTCCGCAAGCTCAGTGAAATCGAGGTCATGAAGCTCTATGACTGGCAATTCGGACATGATTACGGCCCGCTGCACCCTGTTTTCCAACTCCCTGACATTGCCCGGCCACTGGTATATCGTCATGAACTCCTGGGCGCTCTTGCTGAACCGTTTTGTTTTTTTCGATAATTTATCGCTGTAGGTCTTCAGGAAGAGATTTGCAAGCAGCAATATATCGTCCCCCCGTTCCCTTAACGGCGGAAGGTTTATCGTAATCACCCCGAGCCGGTAGTACAGGTCTTCCCTGAAATTTCCGTCCCTTATTGCTTTCCCTATAGCTATGTTTGTAGCTGCTATTATCCTCGCATCAACCGGAATGTCTTTTCTTCCGCCCACCCGCTGGATAATCTTTTCCTGTAAAAACCGAAGCAGTTTCACCTGCAAAGCAAGGGGCATTTCCGCTACTTCATCAAGGAAAAGAGTTCCCTGATGGGCATATTCCACTTTACCGAATACCTGCGCATGCGCCCCGGTAAATGCGCCTTTCTCGACACCGAACAGCTCGGACTCAAGGAGGTTTTCCGGGATGGCGCCGCAATTGATCGCAACGAACCGGTCCGTTTTCCTGGAGCTCAGCGAGTGTATCGCCTTTGCTACCAGTTCCTTGCCGGTGCCGCTTTCGCCAACCACCAGGACCGGGGCATCGGACGTGGCTATTTTCCTGATATTTGAAAAGACCTTTTCCATAGCAGGGCACATACCCACCATGCCGCTCAGCTCACCTGCCCTGTTTGCAAAGGTATACTGCAGCTGGTTGTTCTCCTCTTCTATGTTATAGAGGTACAGCGCCCTGTTTATTATGATCTTCAGCTCTCTGAGGTCAACCGGTTTCGGATAAAAATCATATGCCCCCATCTGGATGGCCTTCAGGGCGTTCTCCCTGTCATTTTGCCCGGTCACGACAATTACCTTTGGAGAGGGCCGTTTCTTAAGGATTTCTTCAAGGCACCTGAAACCCTCTTCCGTTGTCTCCTCACGCGGGGGCAATCCCAGGTCCAGTATCACTACTTTTGCATATTGCTGCTCAAAGAACGCAAGGGCCCCCTTGCCGTCTTCCGCAAAATGCACGGTATAATCCTTGTTGAGCCCCCACCTGAGCTGTTTCCTTATGTCTTCGCTGTCGTCGACAATCAACAGATTTTCCATATATTCACTCCGGGGTCCGAGGTATCGCTGCTGGGATAAATTCATGCGGGCGCTTTGTGAGGACAGGCAGGAAGACTGTAAATACAGCCCCCTCGCCGGACTTGCTCAGGACCTCGATTCTGCCGTCGTGGGCATCCACTATTTGCTTGCACTGATAAAGCCCGATGCCGAGCCCTTTTTTCTTTGTAGTCCTGAAAGGTTTGAACAAATGGTTGCCGACGAACTCGTCAGTCATTCCGCAGCCCCTGTCCTCGACCCGTATATAACTGTTCTCACTAGAAATGCCTGTTTCGACTTTTATGACGCCGTTCCCCGCAAGCGCATCAGAAGCGTTTATCAGGAGGTTGAGTATGACCTTTTTGATCTCCTCGGCATCAACCATGGACAGGACTGAAACGCCGTGGTAGTCGACATCCAGGTTCTTCCTTAATTTCTTTAGCTCTTCCAGTGTGCTTTTTACGAGAAGGGAGATGTCCGCCGGCGCCCTGTTGAGCATGTCCTTTTCAGGGACCTCTTTAAGCGTCTGAATAAGGTTTTTCATTTTAGTCACCGTGTTCCTGATGGTCTCAACCATGTCTTTCTGGAATTCAGGCTCCCCCATATACTCATCGGTGTTTTCAAGGAGGAGCGAGAGAGAGTAGGCAAGGTTTTTCAGGTCGTGTATCACAAAAGACGATATCTTTGCCACTGCTGCAATCTCCCGTGTTTGTGCCAGTTCCTCGGAAAGCCTGAAGTTGACAACAGCCAGGGCGGCCTGCCGCGCTATGGTCTTCATCAGATCATAATCCTCGAATATGAGTTCTTCGCGGCACATCTGTTCTCCGAAGACAACGACGCCTTCGATACTTTCACTTGCAATCAGCGGAACCAGAAGACTGGCGCCTGTCCTGCGGACAAAAGAAAGCTCTTCCTGGTCGGGGAGATACTCCCCATCGTCGGGACTCATTACCCTGTTCCGGTCCATGAAATACGCAACAAGCGCCGGGGAAAGCTTAAGCTTTGTTGCAGGGTCCTCCATCCCCTGGCGGGCGGCAAGGGAATAGCTGTATTTTTCCCTGTCCGGCAGGTAAAGCGCGACCCCCTTCAATCCGAAGGTCTCACTGTAGGTCAGGAGTATCCGCTGGTAGACGCTTTCAATCGATTTGCACGATGCCAGCCTCCCGGTAAACTGGAGCCATTCACTTCTGTAGTCATGTTTCTGGGCATAAAAGTTCTTGTTGATGAAGACCTTCACCTTTCTCCTTATCCTCTGGGAGGAAAGCACGCCCAGAGCGGAGATGCCGGTTGCAAAGGCGATGAACATAACCACGTTCTTCCCGAATGAAGAGCCGAAATATTGCATGCCCTCCCCGATCAACCCGAGCACAAGGAGATAGGCGCCGACTGAAAAAAGCGTCAACGAGCGGTAAAGGATCTGGCGCGACATTACAACCCTGGTATCATTGTCCCTGAAGAGTTTTGAATACCCGATAAGTCCGGCAGAGAAAATAAAAATACCTGATCTCATAGGCATCAGGTTCATGTTTATCGTCCTGTAGAGCAAACCCTGGCTATAGTAAAAGATGAGGACAGCGACAATGCCCACGATCCCAAGCAATTCCATTTTGACCTTCTTCCTGTCGGCCCACGATGCAGCGGAGTAGACGGACTCGATATTCACAAGGGCCATAATACAATAGAGCATGATACCCAGATAAAACCAGTATCCCGCAACCCCGAGAAAGAGCATCTTCTCGACGGAAAAATCAGGCGCATAGAAAAAGGCATCAGGGGGGAGCAGAAAAACACTCGCCGGGAAGGCCGCAGCGCATGCGAGCGCCCCCCGCCACCAGGGAGACAAGGACTTTAACGCGGCCCTGCGGGAATAGGTGAGGCTGAAAAGAAGAAAGGTCGCAGGCTGCAGCGATTCGAGAAAGAGTGTGAGCTGCTTCACGGCAACAGCGCTGAAGGAAGGGCTCATCGACAAACGGTCGGCAACTTCTATAAAGGCCAGCAAAAAAGCGGCAGCGCAGAAGGCAACATTTGAAAGCGTCCTTTTCCTCGCGATGACCAAAAGCGAGATAAGCGAGAGGAGAAAGGCCG
>JAJZPZ010000172.1 GCA_021847795.1 Nitrospirota bacterium | reverse complement strand
TTAAAGGAGCGCAACCCCGGGGTGAGCATCATCGGCGTGGGCGGTGAGCGGATGCAGTCCGCCGGGGTGGAGCTTATATCCCGGATATCCAGCGCCTTCGGGCTTTCGGAAGCTGTCCGGGCCTTTAAAGAGATCAGGAAAACCTACCGGCGGGTGACTGCTGCCCTCACGTCTTTCAGGCCCCAGGTGCTCGTCCTTATCGACTACCCTGATTTCAACCTAAGGGTTGCGCGGGCAGCAAAGAAATCAGGCATAAAGGTCCTCTATTATGTGAGCCCGCAGGTGTGGGCGTGGAGAAAGAACCGGGTCAGGACCATCGGCATGCTGGTCGGCAAGATGGGGGTGATCCTTCCCTTTGAGGAGAAGATATACAGGGACGCTGCTATTCCCTGCGAATTTGTCGGGCACCCCGCTGTTGATGAGATCAGGAAGGTTGCGGCTGATCTGGGCTGCGGACTTTCAGACCTTGATCAGCAGGCGCCGTGCGGAAACCTGAAAGCAAAGGCCAGGGCAGCGCTCGGCCTTGCACCGGACAGGCCGGTTATGGTGCTTATGCCGGGGAGCAGGCCCCATGAAGTGGAAAAGCTCCTCCCTGTCATGTCCGATGTGCTCCGCGAAATGCAGCGGCGCTACCCTGACATGCAGTTTGTCGTGCCCGTTGCCCCCAACCTCGATGAATCCCTGTTCCCCGGGCATATGCTGCCCGATGCCTGCCGCTGTGTCAGGGGGCAGGCGGTAAAGGCGCTCCTTGCAGCAGACCTTGCGCTCATTGCTTCCGGAACATCGACTTTGCAGGCAGCGCTGGTAAAAGTGCCCATGCTCGTTATCTACAAGGTCTCACTCCTTACCTATGTTTTAGGCAAGCTTATCATCCGCGTCAAGCATATGTCTCTTGCGAACCTCCTCCTCGACAGGTCGGCCGCTTCTGATTCAGGGCTCCGCGTCAGGGAGTTGCTGCAAGGCGAGGTCGATACAAAGACAATCCTGGAGGAGCTGTCCAGGCTTATGGATGACGGGGCGTACAGGAGTGATATGATATCGCAGTTGGATGCGGTCGGAAAACTGTTCCTGCAGAAAGAGGCGTCACTGAGAATGTCCGAGATCGCGGAAGAACTGGCAGAGGGCCGGACAAGATGACAGGCAAGACGCCGAGCAAGATGCCGAGCAAGATGCCAAACAAGATGATAATCCGTTACATCCCTGCCTCTTCTCGTGTAAAATATTCAGTCTGGAATGGATGAACGGTATGAATAAAAATACGGGAATACTGAAAAGGATCGCCCTGCTTGTCAAACCTTACTGGGTAAGACTTGCAGCTTCCGGGGTCCTGAGCCTTATCATATCGGGGCTTAACGGCGGCCTTGCCTGGATGGTAAAGCCGGCCCTTGACGGTATTTTTATGAAGAAAGACGCTACCCTCCTTGCGCTCCTTCCTTTCGGGATACTGGCGCTCTATCTCCTGAGGGGCGCTTTTTCCTTTTTCCAGTCATACCTTATGAGATCAACGGGCGCCAAAGTCATGAGGGATGTGAGGAACAATCTTTACCAGCACATCCTCTTCCTGCCCATCAATGATTTCAGAAAGGAGTCTTCAGCAATGCTCCTGTCCAGGGTCATAAACGATGCCGGACAGCTCCAGGGCCTCCTGGGGTATGCGATCAAAGATGTCCTGGTCGAATCCGCGACCGTGGTTGCCCTGCTCGCCATCGCGTTCTACCGGAGATGGGACCTTGCGCTTATCTCGGTAACAGTCCTTCCCGCGGCCTTTTACGGCACCCAGAAGTTCGGGAAGAGACTGAAAAAAGTCAGCTCGGACGGGCAGAAGAAGATCTCCACTATTACGGAATTTCTTACAGAGACCTTCTCCGGGATAAAAATGGTCAAGATTTTCGGCAGGCAGGGGGTGCTTACAAAGACGTTCAGCGATAAGAACCAGAGCTACTACAGGGAGCTTATGCGCTCCGCACGGCTTATCGAAGTCACCTCCCTGATGATGGAAGTGGTCGGCGGCATCGGCATTGCCTTTGTCCTGTGGTACGGGGGGAGGCTGGTGGTAAGGAACGTTATCTCCCCGGGAGAGTTCTTTTCCTTTCTTGCCGCTGTCTTCATGGTCTACACCCCGGCAAAGAGGCTCTCCGCGACGCACAACAACATCCAGCAGGCAAAGGCCTACCTGGAGCGGCTGGACGAACTCTTTGACAAGGCAAAGGAGGTTGAGGGCTCCGTATCGCTGGCCCCGCTGCGGGAAAGCATTGAGTTCAAAGAGGTCTCTTTTTCCTATCCCGCCTCAAAGGGCTATGTGCTCAGCGACATCAACCTGAAAGTGAAAAAGGGAGAGATCATCGCCATTGTCGGCAGGAGCGGCGCCGGAAAGACGAGCATCATCGATCTCCTCCCCCGGTTTAACGATCCGTCAAAAGGCGCGATCTTCATCGACGGGGTCAATATTGCAGAGGCCACCCTCCCGTCCCTGCGGCAGCAGATCGGCCTGGTGAGCCAGGACATCATCCTCTTCAACGACACGGTCAGGGCCAACATCGTATTCGGCAATCCCGATGCCCCGGAGGAGGAGATCATCAAGGCGGCGCGCGCGGCCCATGCCCATGATTTCATTCTCGAGCTGCCGAAAGGCTACGATACCGTCATAGGAGAGCGGGGGGTCATGGTTTCCGGGGGCCAGAGGCAGCGGCTCTCCATTGCGCGGGCCATATTGAAGAACCCGCCCATCCTGATCCTTGACGAGGCCACCTCTTCGCTTGATACCGAGTCCGAGATGATCGTGCAGATAGCCCTGGACAAGCTCATGGAGAACAGGACCACCTTTGTCATCGCCCACAGGCTGTCCACGGTGCAGAGGGCCGACAGGATCATTGTCTTTGAAAAGGGCAGGATCATAGAGATAGGGACACACGAGGAGCTTTTGAGGAACAACGGCATGTACAAAAAACTGTACGACCTTCAGCTTGCGTCCGCAACAGGGCAGGCATAAGGACCGGCCGGCCCCGGCAGATATCATGCATCTCCCCCTGAAGTTTTAAAAAATGCTAATCTAAAATGCCATGCTGAATTCAGTATATAGCGCTCTCTATTTTATCGCCTTGCTGTTCCTCCTGCCTTCGGAGTACCTGAAGCGGCCCCGGGAGTTGCGGAGGCGCTGGCTCAGGGAGCGGTTCGGCCTCTGCGACCCATTCCCGGTCTCCGGCAGCTCATCCCGGATATGGATACATGCGGTCTCTGTCGGAGAGGTCATTTCGGCTGTCTCTTTCATAAAGCGAATGAAAGGCAGGTCCCCGGACCTGGATATCGTTGTCTCGACCGTAACGGATACGGGGCAGAAGGTCGCCCGGGAGAGGATCGGGGCCATGGCAAAGATCCTGTATGTGCCTTTTGATCTCCCCTTTGCCGTAAACAATGCCCTTCGCCGCATCAGGCCGGCGGTCTTCATTATCATGGAAACCGAACTCTGGCCGAACATCATCAGCATTCCCGGCAGGCAAAATATCCCCGTGGTTTTAATGAACGGAAGGATATCGGAAAAATCGTTTCAGGGATATAAACGGCTGAGATTTTTTTTAAAGGGCTTCCTGGAAAATGTAAGCCTGTTCTGCATGCAGGATGAGTTATATGCAGGGCGCATTCGCGCTATGGGAGCAGACCCGGAAAAGATCAGGGCCATAGGGAGTTTTAAATTCGATACAAAGCCTTCCGCGCCTGTCCCCGCGTGGACAGGGGCGCTCGAAGGCCCTGTCATTATTGCCGGGAGCACGCACCGCACGGAAGAGGACCTGGCGCTCGATGCCTATGCAGGGCTGAAGCCCGAGTTCCCCCAATTGAACCTTATCCTTGCTCCAAGGCATCCCGAGAGGTTCAAGGAGGTTGAAGAACTGGTCCGGAAGAAGGGGTTCCCCTATATGAAGAGGTCGGAAATCACGGAGAGTGCGGGAGCCCGGAAAGAAAAGGCTTCCGGGTATGTCGTCATCCTGGACGCCATGGGAGAGCTTTCGTCGGTATACGGCGCAGCGGATATTGCTGTTATGGGGGGAAGCTTTATCGAGCATGGCGGGCAGAACCCCCTTGAGCCCGCCTATTGGGGGAAGGCGGTTGTCTGCGGACCGCATATGGAAAACTTTCCCTTTATCGAGGACTTCTACAAGAGCGGCGGCGCAGTGAGGGCGGATGCTTCCACCCTCACTGCGCAACTGGGAGAACTCCTAAGATCGCCTGATAAAACAGCATCTGCCGGCAGTATTGCAAAGGCGCTCTACCAAAAGAGCGCGGGGGCCACGGACCGGGCGCTGGAAATCATCGAGGCCTGCCTGAAGCGGGGCTGAATTTCCGGCATATGCTTTGGAAGATATAGTGCCGGGCTGGTTCATGTTACTATGTCTCCTTTCATTTCCCTGTATCCGCATATCTCGAAAGAGCCGGGCTTGCCGTGAAAATACGCCTCGACCTCGAATCCGAATCTTTTCGTGAGTACCCCGGAGATCACCGTTTCGATCTCTTCTTTTACTGTTTCATGGGAGAGGTTGTACTTGTCTGAAAGCTCATCGATATTCAGTTTCTGCATGATCGGTCAGGAGAGCTTCAGCCGTCACGTGTGCTGGCGTCCTTTTCGACTATCCTCAGATAATCCCGGAGCGCCTCACCCTTCACATATCCTTTCCGGCCCAGTGCGTGTAAAACAGAAGTATTGTTGAAGCCCTTGAGCAGCGTGATCTCGGGCTTCCTGCCATTTGACGAGAGGGACTTCTTTGATGTGTCGAAATAGTCATAAAGTGTCATCCGGCTGCACACTCCTCGACGAAATAATGCCTCTTAAAGGCAACTTCTGTGACGCTTGTGACATCCTATGGGCGGTTTGTTGGTTGTCCTGTAGAATTTGAGTGTGGATTATAATATAAGTTGACTTTCATTATTCTCGTATTTAAAATAAAGTATGCCTATAAAAAGATACCTTTTTGAGAACTTGAGGACGCACCTTCCCAAGAAAGAGATGTCTCTCATAGTAGGACCCCGCCAGGCAGGCAAGACTACCCTGATGCTTCAACTCCGGGATTATCTGGAGAAGAAAGGTGAAAAGACTATTTTCCTGAGCCTTGATTTCGAAAGGGACCTGCCTTATTTCATGTCACAGGCAATGCTCCTGGACAGGATACGGCTGGAGCTCGGTAACCGGAAAGGATACGTCTTCATCGATGAGATTCAGCGAAAGGAGAATGCCGGGCTTTTCCTCAAAGGCGTTTATGATATGCAGACTCCGTATAAATTCATTCTCTCCGGCTCCGGGAGTGTGGAATTAAAAGAGAAGGTCCATGAGTCCCTCGCGGGCAGGAAGAGGATGTTTGAGCTCAACACCGTCTCGCTGAAAGAATTCATAAACTTCAGAACAGGGTATAAATATGAAGACAGGCTCGACAAGTACTTTAAGGTCAGTAAAGCTGAAGGCATGGGCCTCCTCATGGAGTATCTCAACTTCGGAGGGTATCCGAGGGTCGTCCTCGAAGATACCCTTGAGGAAAAGTCGGCGATCATAGATGAGATCTACAGGAGCTATATAGAGAAAGACATCGCCTATCTCCTCAGGGTTGAACGGATCGACGCATTCGGGAACCTGATAAGACTGCTGGCGGGACAGACGGGCAATATGATCAATTTCAATGAGCTTTCCTCCACGTTGGGCATATCGGTACAGACCGTGAAACACTATGTCGCGTATGCGGAGAAGACATTTATCATCAAGAGGGTTACGCCATATTTCAGAAATCTCAGGAAAGAGATCAGCAAATCTCCGGTGATGTATTTCAATGACCTCGGGATGAGGAACTTTGCTGTCCGGCATTTCGGCAGGTATACGATGCTTTCCGAGCTTGGATTCGTTTTCCAGAATCTTGTATGCCATTTGCTCTCGGAAAAGACGCGGGTTGACGGCGGCACGATACACTACTGGAGGACAAAGGACAAGGCAGAGGTGGATTTTGTAATAAGCAGAGGAGATAACATTGTACCCGTCGAGGTAAAGTGCAGGGAGATGAGAGACAAGGAAATCGGCCGTTCCCTGCGGGGATTTATCGGCAGATACAATCCGGCAGAGGCGTGGGTGGTGAATATAAGTCTTAAAGCTGAGGAGCTGATAGAGAAGACCAGGATAAGATTTATTCCCATCTTCGAGCTGCTGTGAATGAGGTGGTGAAACCTGCGTATATTCTCTCTGCCTCAGTGTGTGTGTGTAAAACGGAAGTGTCATCCGGCTGCACACACTCCTCGCCATAGTAATGCCTCGCTCAGGAACCTCTCAGATGCATGTGATATTCGGTGGGCGGTTTGTTGGTTGATTGTCCGGGTGTGTTGGTTTATTGGGGAATGCAGCTTATTGGAGAGATTTTTCGTTTGTTAGTTTGTTCGTTGAGCTAAGATAGATGCTCATTGTCAGAAGTGCCTTGGAATATCTGTAGATAAACCTGCCATAGGTGATTGAAAAAATAGTGAAATCAATATAAAATACGTTTCATGTATTATTTCTCCCTTCAATATTCCGCAATTCAGAAAACAGTGCTCAGGCATGACCGGCTGTGGTCCATAGCAGGGTTGAGCCATCTGATGTCAGAGCTCAACGAGATCAGGTTCCCGGAGATCGCAAGCTCTCACGGTGGTCACGTGATTGTTGCCGGCGGCGGGAAGTTTACCGCAAGCTTTGA
>JAJZPZ010000015.1 GCA_021847795.1 Nitrospirota bacterium | reverse complement strand
CGATCTAGGGCAGCGGCAAAGACAGTGGTCGTATCACCCTGTATGAGGGCGATGTCCGGCCTCTCCTTTTTCAGGATGGAGTCAACCCCGCAGAGGCTTTTGCCGGTCACGTCCGAGAGTTCCTGGTTCCCGGTCATGATGTTGAGGTCATAATCAGGCGCGATCCTGAAGGTGTCCAGCACCTGATCGAGCAGGCCCCTGTGCTGGGCAGTGGCCAGGACAACTGTGTTGAATCCCCTGCTGTTATTGAGGGCATGCACAACAGGCGCCAGCTTGATGGCCTCAGGCCGGGTCCCGAAGATGACGATCACCTTGATCGCCCTCCGGGCGGGTGTCTTTTTTCTTTTTTCCTGTAAAAGGGTGCTCATATGGGATTCATCATGCGGCGGGGGCGGTCCCCCCAGGGTCTCCCAACTATAGCGAATAGAAGAAGATCAACACGGGAGTCTTTTGCTTTTGCCTTGGTCTTTGTCTCCGGTCTTTGTCACGAACCCGATTGACAGTACAATCCGGACAAGTAACTCTTCACCAGGAGCTTATACAGGGGCAGGGCTTTTTTGTATTGCTTCAAATACCTGCAAAGCACATCCTGCGCCTCGCCGAACCTCTTCCGGTCGATCAGGTGCCAGCAGTAATCGAAAACCAGCGCCGGGATCTTCCTGCGCAGGATATCCTGTATTTCCCGGTCCCGGCTGAAATAACTTTTCTGTATCTCGGCAAGCCCGATGAAGTGGGAGACATTTCTGAGTATTTTCTCCCGGTCATGAGAAAGGCTGCCGGCATGGCTTCTTTTCCTCAGCAGCACCCTGTCTATATACCCCGCCTTGCAGGTATAGTTGATGCGGGCGAAGAATTCGTCATCCTCCCCGTAAAAGTAGCCTGTCCTGAACATGCCCTCCCTGTCGAGCCGCCTGCGTCTTATTGTCACACAGCTTGTAGTCATAAACCCGCCGTATCCGATAATGTATTTCGTCAGGCTTTCGAGGAAGATACGTTTCCGCTGCCCGAGTTTGACATGCGGGATGCTCCTGAAGGCCTTCCACCGGTCGACCCCGGACCTGCTGACCACCTCATGGTTATTGAACACTTCATAATTAGTGAACACGAAGTCCACCATAGGATAATCTTCCAGGAACGCCGTAACGGACGGCAGGTAGTCTGCATCGAGGATGTCATCGGCATCAAGAAAAGTCATTGAGCAGCCGCCTGCATTCAAAAAACCGGCATTCCTTGCGCCTGAGGGCCCGCTGTTCTCCTGGCGGATGTATGTGATCTCGCCTTTTTCACGATAGGGCCCGAGGGCTTTGCAGGTGCCGTCGGTAGAGCCGTCGTCGACCACAATGACCTCTTTGTCCTTATACCGCTGGGCGAGTGCGGATTCAACTGCGCTGCAAATGAATTCCTCGGAATTGTAAACAGGGATAATTATCGAGGCGCGGCTCACCGCATCCACTTTTTCAGTTTCTTTGCAAAGAGCACGGTCTGCAGGGGGAAGAGGGAGAGGAAGAAGTACCGGTAGTTCCTGAACGAGGAGGGGCAGTAGCGGATGGCCCTCATAAACCTTTTTTTCGATTCGGGCAGTTCTTTTTTTGCAAAGAAGAAATATCCGGTGTAAAAATAAAAGTTTTCGAGCTTGCGGTAGAACCTTTTCTTCACAGCAGGCGCAGGCGACCTCTGCTTGCTCATGAATTTCTCAAGGACCTTTGTATCGTAGAGGATATTGCGGCCCAGGTGCCGTGTTATGCTCCCGGAATGTACGCGGCGGTATACCAGCGGCTCCGTTATGAATGCCAGGTTCTTTATCTCACAGATCCTCAGCCACATATCGCAGTCCTCGCCGATTTTCAGGGATTCATCGAAATATCCCGTGCTGTCCAGGAGGTCTTTGCGGGTGAGCACGCTGCTGGTGAACACGAAGTTGCTGTTGAACAGCTCATAAATAAATTCTTTCTCGAAAAGGATACAGTCCGCATGCCGGCGCCGTATGTATTCTCCCGGCAGTTTATCCAGGTAACCGGTGGACTTGATCCATGACGGCTGCAGCTTCCTGTTCGCCCCGAAATACCTCTTGAAGAACAGCCAGTCGGAGCAGACCATTCCGACATGGTCATGGGCATCGAGTATTTCGGCCGCTTTTGCGATGCTGTGCTCCATGCGGATGTCATCGGAATCCAGGAAGCAGATATATTCCCCGGAAGCCTTCCGCAGCGCCAGGTTTCTCGCAACCGAAGGGTTCCCGGAGTTTTCCCGGTACAGGTAGGTTATCTTTTTGCCGTCGATGTAGGGCTGCAGCGCCTCCCTGGTATTGTCCGTTGAACCGTCATCGACCACGATGATCTCCACGTTCCCGTATGTCTGGGACAATGCGGATTCAAGGGACTGCCTGAGATAATCGACCCGGTTATAGGTCGGGATGATGACCGAAACCTTGCGTTTTTCCGCGTTCATATATTCAGCTCTCCCAGGCCTGAGATGCGGGACCTGTCACCGCCGCCGGGCCCCCCGCATCAGCCTTTTCAGTTTCCGCGCAAAAAGTATGGCGCTTGCAGGAAGCAGTGAAATTGTAAAATACCTGTAGTTCCGGTATGATGCCGGATTGTAGCGGATTGCCTTCCCGAACCTCTTCCTTGATTCCGGCAGGTTCCGCTCGTCCATGAAAAAATACCCGGTATAGAAATAGAAGGCTTCAAGCCTGCGGTAAAGCCTTCGCCTCGTGGCAGGCGACATCACCCTCTTCTTTCCCATGAATTTTTCGATCACCTTTGCGTCTTCGATGAGGTTCTGTGCCAGGTGCCGTGTGATACTGCCGTCGTGCCTCCTCCTGAACACAAGGGGGACCATGATATAGGCAAGGTCTTTCGTCTCAAGCAGCCTCAGCCACAGGTCGTAATCCTCCCCTATTTTAAGCGACTCGTCAAAGTATCCGGTGCGGTCGAGCAGCTCTTTCCGGGTGATCACGTTGCTGGTGCAGATAAAGTTGCTGTTAAAGAGCTCGTACATGAAGTCCCTCTCGAATACCACGAAATCCCCGCCGCGGTCCCTGATCATCTCCTTCGGCAGTCTGTCGAGATACCCGGTGCTCCTGATCCATGAAGGCTCCAGCTCCTGGTTCTCCGTGAAGTGTTTCCGGAAATAGAGCCAGTCGGAGCAGACCATCGCGATATTGTCATGCCTTCCTAGTATTTCCACCCCCTTCACAATGCTCTCTTCCATAAGGATGTCGTCAGAGTCCAGGAAGCAGACATACTCGCCCGAGGCGTGCCTCAGACCCAGGTTCCTTGCAACAGCGGGCCTGCCGGAATTCTCCTGATGGAGATAGGTGATCCTGCCCTCGTCGATGTACCGCTGCAGGCACTCCCTGGTATTGTCCGTTGAACCGTCATCGACCACGATGATTTCCACGTCCCCGTATTTCTGGCCCAGTACGGACACTATCGCCTCGCTGAGATAAGGGGCGCGGTTATAGGTCGGGATGATTACGGACACCTTGCCGGCGCCGGACCCCGCGGGTCCGCCGTAAAACCCGTCTTTCCGCAGTCCGGTTGCGCGCCCTTCACCCATTGGCGGGTTCTCTAAGCGCTGAAGGTCCATTCTCCGTAAAGAATGCCGAGGCAATCCCTGGGGATATGGCCCGTGCCGTACACATCAGCCGGCATCACCGTAAAGCGGTAGGCCCTCTCGATCCAGTCTATATCTCTCTCCGCGGATCTCGCAAAGGTGACTGTGATAAAGTAGTCCCCGGCAATCAGGGGGAGGCTCGGCACATGGCAGGAGAGCATGCCCCGCGAAGGGGCATCGGTCACCTGCGCCCCGGGCGCCACTTTGTTGTTGATCCCGTAAATGCGGCTCCCGTGAATGGTCTCGAATATCAATCCGACAATGGGCTGCCTGGCCGTGCCGTCAATTTCGTACTCCACATGGAACGTAACTTCCCCTCCCATGGGAGCAACATTGACGATGTTGCCTTCCCCTCCGGTCATCCAGATCCGCCTGAGCGCGGGCGTCATCCCGGCAAGGCGGCCTGGATGTTCCGCCAGTTCCATTACCGGCTGCGCGTCCGCTTGGGCCACGTCGTTCATATATTTCTTTATTACTTCTTCTGTACCGGCGGTCATAACAACCTGTCCCTTTTCGAGCAGGAGACAACGCGTGGTCAGATTTTGCACGGAAGGCATGTTATGGCTGACGAACAGGACCGTCCTTCCCTCCCTGGCCACGGTCCCCATCTTTTTGAGGCACTTCTTCTGGAATGAGGCGTCGCCCACTGCAAGCACTTCGTCGACTATCAGGATCTCGGGTTCGAGGTGTGCGGCCACGGCAAAGGCCAGCCTGACATACATGCCGCTCGAATAGCGCTTGACCGGCGTATCTATAAACCTGCCTATTTCCGCGAACTCCACGATCTCATCGTATTTCCGGCTTATTTCCGCCCTGCTCATGCCGAGAATGGAGCCGTTCAGGTATATGTTCTCCCCGCCGGTCAGTTCAGGGTGAAAGCCGGTGCCGACCTCGAGCAGGCTTGATACCCTGCCCCGTATTTTTATGCTCCCCCTTGTCGGTTCCGTGATCCTGCTGATAAGTTTAAGGAGCGTGCTCTTGCCGGCCCCGTTCCTTCCTATGATACCCAGGACTTCACCCTCCCGGACCTCCAGGGACACGCCCTCGAGGGCCCAGAAAAAATCATCCCCGTCTGTGTCTTTGCCGCGCAGCCGGGTAAACCTGCGGAACGGCGACTTCAGTGCGTCCACAATGACGTCGCGGAGGGAATCACGCATCGCCTGCTTGATGCCGAGCTGGTATAGCTTGCCCAGATTTTCCACCTTTATCACGGTGGTCATCTCTCGCCCCCGTTGCCCAGGGTAAAAGCGACTGTGCGGTGCGGTTCAGATAATGTCCGCAAATCTCTTCTCCGCCTTTCTGAAATACGCGAGCCCTATGACTATGAACACGAGGGATATGGCGAGCGACGTGCCGATACTGCGCCAATCGAAAGGTTTTCCGAAAAGCGCTGAGCGGTAGGCGTCTATAAGCCCGGCAACAGGGTTCAAAGATATGATCCAGCGGTATCTCGCAGGGACAATGCTCAGGGGATACACCACCGGCGTGGCGTACATCCAGAGCTGGATGATAACCGGGATTATGTATCTCACGTCCCGGTAAGTCACGCAGAGGGCGGAAAAGAAGGTGCCTATTCCAAACGCGGTAAGCAGGGTGAACAGGACAAGCAGGGGGGTCATGAGGGCAGAGGCCCCGGGGAAGATCCTGTAGTAAGCCATAATGAGGAACATGATAAAGAAGGAGATGATGAAATCGAAAAGTTTTGAGCCGAAAGAGGCGATCGGGATGACCAGCCGGGGGAAATATATTTTGCTGATCAGGTGGGCCTCGCTCAGAATACTGTTGCTTGCGCCGCCCACGCAGTTTGCGAAAAAGGTCCAGGGGAGGAGCCCGGCGTACACAAAGACCGGATAGGGCAGGTTGTCCGAAGGGACCTTGACAAAGCTGCCGAGAAAGACACTGAAGATGACCATGCCGGCAAAGGGTTGAAAAATGGCCCAGGCAGCCCCCAGCACAGTCTGTTTATACCTGACTTTTATGTCCCGCCAGGCCAGCGTGAACATCAGTTCCCTGAATCTCCACAGCTCGCGCCAGTCCACAGGGCTCCAGCCCTGCTTCGATTCAATGACCGTATCAAAATGAGAGTCTTCCATGTTTATCCTCTGAAAACCCTTCTTGCGAAATCCCGGACCGCGGAAGGGACAATATTCCCGAGCATGCCCCGGGACCTGCGCATCACCGAGCATTTCAGGCCATAGAGCCGGCCCGCCGGGGAGTTCCCGTGCAGAACAAAATCCGTCAGGCTCCTCTCTCCCGACACTGCCCATTCGTACTTGTATTTCTGGTCGCCACGCAAAAATTCAAAGTGCGTACACCCTTCCGAAATGGCCCTCTCGATCAGGAGGCCCAGGAGCACAAAGCCGACGCTGTAATCTCTCCACGTCATGTCGAACCCCGTATGATATGCATAGAACCTGTTCCTGTACTTAAAGCTGTTGAGGAAGGCGACGCGCGTGCCGTCCACCAGGAGAAAATTCAATTCCAGCCGACCAAGGGAGAGGAGCCTTTCGCAGGTTTTTTTATAAAAGTCCCTGTACTTCCCGGAGGAGAATTTTTCCTTCCAGCCTTTCCGTTCCATGGTATCTCCGTGCAGCCTTGCCACGTCGTCCAGGGCCCCATCAAGCTCATGCTCATTACGGAGCGTGAAAAGGCCGACCTCTCCTTTTTTTGCCAGGGCATTTCTGTAATACCGTGTCTTCTTCCTGGCTTTAAAGGAAAGGGAGCCCAGGAACTCTTCCCAACTCCCCGGAAGAGCGATATAGGGGCATTTTACATGTGCCGCCCTGAAAACAGCAGAAGCAGTTGGTCCGCACCGGGCCTCCAGGTATTCGGCAAAGGGCTTGCCGGATTCCATGCCGGTGAATTCAAGCACGTTCCAGAGTTCTTTCCGGCCGAGCAGGTAATCGAGGACGGCATCATATACCTCACGCTCTCTGCCCTGCGCAGCGATGCAGGTGAGGAAATCGCTCGTGACTTCTTCACTGCCAAGGAACCTCAGCGCCCTGACCCGGGGGACTATCCCTTTTGTTTTAATATAGGCCGGCAGAATGCCTGCAAGCTCATGGGTATGCTCATAACATAAAAGCACATAGAGCCGGTTATGCCCGCCGAATGTCTCCCACCAGGAAAACAGCCATTCATGCGTAAGAAATATACCGGGATGCGAGGACCTGTCCAGCAGGTCATTCCATTGCCTGCGGAGTCCGGCAAAAGGCTGCGCGGCATCAATCACACGGATATACACGGGAGGGCGCCTGCGTGTTCCGCTACATTCCCGATTCCCTGAGATACCTGAATCCAAACAGCTTCAGGTAGAGAATCCGCCTCACGGCCCGGAACCCCAGCTTCCTGTGGATGTTCCTCGACAGTTCATTGTCATGAGAGATAATGGACAGGAGCGCACCCTTTCCGTGCTCCTTCATCCAGCAGGCCACTGCACGGTAGAGCCCTCTGAAAATGCCCCTCTTCCGGCATTCCGGGCTGACATATTCGTCATAGCAATACACTGCGCCGGGGGGTATTTTTATTTCGTATCCGCTCATTTCTTCAACGCAGGACTCCTTCACGCAAAACCAGAGATATCCCGCGGCCCTGCCGTTCTCCCGCGCCATAACACAGTAGTCGCCCTGCATGAACCTCTTCAGAAACTTTTCCTTTTTGTCCATGCAGGGCAGCAGCTCCCCCAGGTTTTCGGGACCTGCAAGGATAACCTCAGCGGTCCGGCATCCAGGGGAGACATCAGGGATGCCGTCCAGCCTGACAACATACAGCAGCAGCAGTTTCAACTGCAGGCGGCCCAGCAGCGACAGCAGCATGGCCGACAGCGGTCTCTTGAAAAAAGCGGCGTCCCCCTTTTTTCCTGAATCCGGCAACAATCATCCCCGGGCCGTTTTTATTCAGCCTTTGTGTTGATCACGGCCATTCCGGAGGAACAATCAGCGCCGGCCACCCCTTCGGCACTGCCGTAAAGCTTCTCATAGGCCTTAACGGAACCGGCAATGGAGAATTTCTTCTCGGCTTTGTCCCTGTTTCTCATATTCATGTAGTGGAACATCCCTTCCGTGATTATCCTGGCGATGCAGCCGGCCATTGCGCGGGAATCCCCCGCAGGCACGACAAAACCATTGACCCCGCTCTCGACGGCCTCCCTGGAGCCGCCGACATCCGTGCACACGACAGGAATGCCCGCAGCCAGGTATTCGACAATGGAATTCGAGAAACTTTCGGAATAGGATGAGAGCACAGCCACATCAAATGCATTCAGCACCCGGGCGACATCCCTCTTCCTGCCGAGAAAATCCGCGCAGCCGCCCAGCCCGAGTTCAGCAGACAGCCTTTTCAGGTTCTCCTCCTCTTCGCCGTCACCGACAATCAGGAATCTCGCCTGCGGGAGTTCGTCTTTCACCAGCTTTGCGGCTTTGAGGAAGACATCTATGCCTTTTACCGGCCTCAGGTTGGCAACTATGCCGATTACCGGCGCATAATCGGGCAGCCCCAGGAGCTGCCTGCTCTCTCTTCTGTTCTGTACAGTGGTCCTCCTGTAGTGCTGAAGGTCTATGCAATTGTATATGACATCTATCTTCTCGCCGGGAATGCCTTCCACCTCGTTTGACCACGCCTTTGTGCTGTACGAGTTGGCAACAAAACGGGCAACCAGCCTGTTCAGCGCCTTTTGCAGGACCAGCTCTTTCCTGTCGAGCCAGTATCCCTGGTTTCTTCTTGCAGAGAATATGGTCTTTTTGCCTGCTATGCGCGCCGCCAGGATGCCTGCTATCCCTGCATCCCTGTAATACGTGTGGACAATACTTATGCCCTCACCTTTGAGAAATCCGGCAAATTTCCAGATACGGGCATACGCGCTCAGGCTCCGGAATGAATCTATCCCCAGCACGTAAACCGGACAAAGGCTGAATTCCTCCCGGATCCATGCAGAAGACCTGAGGATGCAAAGATACGGACTGAACCGTGTCCTGTCTATATTCTTCAACTGCAGCAGGATATGTTTTTCCGTACCCCCCGTAGGTGAAAGGATGGTATCTATGACAAAGGCTATTTTTATCATATGTCCGGGTAGTATGACGGGCCCCTGCCGCTGCGCTTTTTCAGGACAACCAGGAATGACGGAAGGGCCGAGGCAAAGAAGATGTAATACAGGACCTGCAATCCCAGCGCGTTCGGCGCCGACAGGCTCTCCGTCCGGAACTCCAGGCAGAGGAGCCCGCCTGCAAAGATACTGAGGAAAACCAGGAGAACCGGCACAAGTCTCTTTGCACGGAACTGCCTGCCCATGAGAAATGCCGCGGCAGCTCCGGAGGCAATGCCTGAGGCGGCGCTCAGCAGCGACAGCAGTATAAGGAGCCGGGAAAACAATTTTGAATATTCAGCTTCAGGCAGGTACCTTCCCTTTGCGAGCCAGTGGCCGGCGCCCTTGTCCGTCAACCCCAGGACCTCGAGCGCCTTCCGCGGGAACACCGCCTCCGCAGCTTTGAGCATCACACAATACCTGCACGCAGCCGAATAACGCGAGGCAGGAATTGCGCCGGGGTCAAGGTCCCTGATCCGGAGGAACTCCAGGTTGCCGTCTTTCCCGAGGTTTCCGAGCAACCTGTCCAGGCCCGCGAGATCGAAGAAGGCGCTGCCCTTTGCCGCGGCCCCCCTGTACTCCCGGAAATCGTAGGGATGAAACACCACGACCACGACCTGTCCTGCGGGGCCCCTGCCCGACAGTCTCAGGACCTCCGCAAGTTCGGACAGTGCGCAGGCGCCGGGCACAATGTTCACCTTCAGGTACTCTCTTTCGTAGGGGTTTCTCCTGGTAAAGGGGCTGTTTTTTACAATGCCCGCATCTCCTGAAAGATAGGTAAAGCCGTTCGCCTTGAGCGCCTTGACCGTATTTAAATCAAAGGAATTCCAGGGTGGGATGAACGTATCAGGCCGGTACAAGCCCAGTGCCCCTGAAAGGATTCTCCTTCCCCTGTCGATTTTCGCCGCCTGCAATTCCGCGGGCAGCCCCGCCCATTCCGACACCTTCGATATCCTGTTGGGGTAATGGGTCAGGCCGTGCAGCGCCACTTCAAAGTTACGGTCAGCTGCAACAGAGCGCAAAAGAGAGGCAACAGGATCACCGGGAGTCAGTTCCGTGAAGGAAGAGAGCTGCCCGGAAATCGACTTATGGACATAAGGGATGACCCCGATTGTAAGCGGCACGTGATGTTTCCTGAAGAGTTCGATTATCCTTTTTTTCGTCCTGAAGACCTTTTCCGAGGGGAGTCCCTTTACTGCAAAGAAATCGTCGCATCTGAAGCATACGATCACCTTCCCTGCCCGGGCAAAATCAGCGCAATAAAGATCGGCGCTGCCCATTACCGCAAGGGCGAGAGCGGCAATGAGGCCCGATACCGCCCGCACCGCAGCGTTCACGATACCCATTGACGTGCGGCTATTTCCTGCAGAGCACCAGCATGCCGTTCCCCTGCTTCGGCCTTGTCACGGCATCAATGACCCGAAGCGCCTTGAGCGCCGGGGTCAGGCCGAACCGGATGAATTCCGGCAACCCGTAGTACTGCATGGCCTGAAGGAGTTCGAATGCCAGCTTCCCGAAAAAGCCGTTTGTGTGCCTGGCGGTGATTATAGTGAAGCCGATTCCCTTTAAATCTTCCAAAAGGCCGGGCATGTCGTAATGCTGGCCGACGTGCTCTATTGCGGCCCAGCGCTCGTGCTCAGCGGTGAATTTCGGGCTGAGGACCCTCTGCTGCACCCTCGTTGGAATCCTCACCAGCATCCGGCCCCCCTCAACAAGGGCGTTATAGAAGTTTTCCAGCACCTTTTTATTCTCCCTGATATGCTCCAGGACATCGAGGCTGAAGATGAAATCATACGTGTCCTTCTCGGACAATTCACGCAGATCCAGTCTCCTGAACCGGAGGTTGTGCAGGCGCAATGCTTCCTGTATCCTGGAGCAGACATCCAGGGTGGACTCTGAAGTATGCAGCCCCTGTTCCCCGATATCCATCCCGGTGACGGAGCACCAGGGGTAGCGGGAGGCAATGAAAAAAGAAAAGGTCCCATCGCCGCATCCGGCATCAAGGACATTCCTGAAAGTATGGTTCCTCAGCGCCCTGTTCAGGTATATCCCGTTCGAAAAATTGCCGAGGCTCGGGGTCCCGAAGAGCAGGATGTACAACCGGCCGAGGCCGCCCCTTCGCCTTACGTCCTCATGAAAGATGTCCGTAAACCCGACCTTCCTGCTCCATAAAACCGCTTTTTCTACCAGGGAAGGCATGTTGCGCAACGATGGCCCTTATTCCCCCGGCCGGGCCCTTTTTGCGAGGCTGCGCACGGCTTCTCTTATAAGTCCCCAGCCAAGGCCCCAATGTATGGTGAAAAAGATAAAAGGCAGATGCTTAAAATACCGGGACCCGTTCTTCAGGGAAATACGCGCTGACTCAGCCACAATCATCAAAATATACATGCTGTACAGAATATAAAAGGTAACAAAAACCCCGTACATCAAATCAGAAAACACGGAAAGCATTCCTGCCGTGAGGAGGAGGAAAAAACCCGCAACGAACAAGGGGGGGACCAGCATTTCGACATTGAACGCTTCGCGGTGCTTCTTCGCAAACCGGAAACGCCCCTGCCCGTATCTGTTCATCTGCCTGAACAGGCCTGTCAGGTCTTCCCGTGGATAATACCTGATCGTAAGGGAGGGACTTGTAAAGGCCGGTATGCCCGCCCTCTCAACCCGGTAATTGAACTCCACATCTTCACAGGCGTCGAATTCCTCATCAACATATCCCACCTTCCGGAACACCTCTTTCGTATATACGGCGCCGTTGCTTACAGGGCTTGCATACCCTTCATAGCTGCTGTATATCAGGGAATCTTCCCGGTGCCCGAGCATAGAGGCCCGCGCCAGGGCCAGGGCCTTCTGGAACTCGCTGAGCCCGGGAGGGTCCAGGGGCTGCGGCCTTCCGAGACACCCGGCGCCGCTTGTTTCAAGGCACCTGGCAATGTTCCTCAGGAGCTGATCGTTCCCGATATGGCAATGCCCGTCTACAACAAGGAAAACATCTCCCTTTCCATTCCGGAACCCGATATTCCTCCCTGAGCCGGGCAGGCGCTTTTCATTTTTCAGCACGTGCAACGCCGGGTACCCGCGGGAGATTTGACGCGCTATTTCCGGCGTCCCGTCTTCGGACATTCCATCCACCAGGAGGATCTCAAACCGGTCAGGGGGATAGTCCTGCTGCAAAAGCTGCATCAGGGTGCCCGTAATGAATCCCGCTTCGTTCTTAACAGGCATGACTATGGTGATGAAAGGAATCGTAGACCTCACGGTAGAGTTTCTCGAACCTCTTTGTCTGGATCTCAAAGTTGAAATGCTCTTTCAGGTGTTCATACCCCCTGCCGCCCATTTCTCTCCGAAGCGCACTGTCCCGGGCAAGCCCGGCAATAGAGTCAGCCAGCTTCCCGATCTCATCCGGCAGTACCAGCAGCCCTGCCACCCCGTCCTGGACCAGTTCGGGAATGCCGCCCACTGCAGTTGCAATGACGGGTTTTTTCAAAGAATAGGCTTCGAGTATTACATTGGGCAGTCCCTCGGAGAATGAAGGCAGGACAAAAATATCCGCCCCTGCGAGCAGTGACACGAAATCTTTCCTGAAGCCGGGGAGGAAAAAGGTCTTCTGCAGTCCTGCAGCCCTGATTTTTTTTTCCAGCCTGCCCCTGAGGGGGCCCTCTCCGAAAACAGCAAACCGTATACCGCGCTCTCCGCGGGCCTTTATCGCCTCTGCCGCCCCGATAAGGCCGTCGAAATTCTTTTCCGGGCTTAACCTCCCGGCCGACATAACGAGGCAGCAGTTGTCCTCCAGGCCGAGTTCCGCTTTTATGGCTGTGGGGGCCTGCTGCGGGGCATCGCCGATATTGATTCCATTGTGGATTACCGTGACCTTGCCGGGGTCGATACCGAGTTGCAGCACCTTTTCCCTCTGTTTGTGTGAAACCGCCACAACATGGTCGGCCAGCCTTAGAAAGTATCTGTCCAGTTTCTCGAACAGCCTTACTTTCCTGTTTTCTCCTGTCCAGCCCCTGGATACCGCGATCTCCGGTATGCCTGTCATCCGCGTGGCGAGCCTGCCTATGACATCCGACTTGTAGCTGTGTGTGCAGAGGATATCCACCCGTTCCTCCCGCAGCATAAGGGCAAGATCGAGGATGACCTTCGGATTAAAGGGGTTCCCTGTACGGAGGCCCTTTGCGGGTATGGACATCTTTGCTGCCGCAGCAAGCAGTTCATTCGGCCTGCCCCGCTCAATAAAAGAAAAGAGAACCATGCCGAATCCCTTTCCGCTGATCCTCTTTGCATGTCCTATTATCTGTTTTTCCGGGCCCCCTAAAAAATTCGTAGCTATCAGGTGCCCTATTTTCAGCATAGGGTCCTTGGGTTCAAACCCGTTTGGTGCGCAGCCAAAGGTCTCCCCTGTAACCGACCAGGCCAAGGGAAGCAACAAGGAAAAACCACAGGATCAAAACAGGGGAGAGGAGGAGATACCTCATCCTCAGGCAATTTATTTCCTCCATAAAGATCCCGGTCAGGAGATACGCGGTCTGCGCCAGGAGCAAAAGGACCGCCCACCCCGCAAAGACAGCGCCTCCTTTTCCACCTGCCGAAAAATAAAACAGGGAAACTGCCGCTGAAAGGAGAGACAACAGCAGGAGCAGCGGCTTGCTGAGGACGAGAAGCCCGAACCCTGTGTCGAATAACGCGAGGTCATAGGCAAACAGTCCCTTCAGCATAAGCCTGAGCGCATACGCCCTGGTCACGGCCATGTTCCCCGAGGCCCAGCGGATTCTCTGGTTACGGGCCTGGCCAAGAGTTTCGGGCTGCCTGGCGAGCACCTGCGCATCCTGTTCGAAATGGACCTTTACGCCCCGCTGTATAAGCTTGAGGCCGTACTCCGTGTCTTCCACAACGGAATAGGCATTCCACGGCTGCATCTCAAGCACGCGGCGGGAGAAACACATGCCGTTTCCCCTGAGGTTCACCGGCAGGCCGAGCTTTGACTTGCCCCCGTAGAACAGCCTGTTTTCGAGAACATTCCCGATAAAAAAAAGATAGCTTAAAGGGCCGGCATCAGGGTTCGACATCCCGTAACAGGCCTGCACCACCCCATGGCCGGCCAGCATGCGGCTGTTCATCACACGGAGAAAATTTCCCGTCAGCACCGAGTCGGCATCAACGACAATAAAGCAATCAAACTCCTCCCTTAAAAGAACACGGAGGGCATACTCAAGGGCATGGCCCTTGCCTTTTTTTGAAGGGTCCTCCCGCACGAGGCACCGCATTCCCTCTTTCCCTGCCGCTTCCGCAGTTGCATCGGTGCAATTGTCCGCGATGACCACGGCATCGTAGAGATGGGCAGGGTAATCGAGGTTTTTCATACTCTCCAGCGTTGCAGAGATGCCTTCTGCCTCGTTGTGCGCGGGAATGATGACGGCGAATCTCAGTTCCGGCGCGCGCTCATCATATCTTTTGCCGGGCCTGCAGAAAAAGTAGGCCGCGGCAAGGGCAAAGAGATAAAGGACCGCAGCGCTCAGGAACAGCAGGACAGGAGCAAGAATAACGGGGATGATGGACATTCAATGAAATCCCGGGAAGGGTCGGCCTAGAACAACTGCCCCTCCAGCTTTGATATGCAGAAGCGGTACTTCCCCGACTGCTCCTGCTGGATGGAGTCCACGAACTCCACGGAGTGTTTCATTTTACCGCCGAACCTGAGGGCGATAAGCCTGCCTATTTCTTTAAGCGTGCCTTCGCTGAACCCCTCGCCTCTCACGACCCTGAGCACCAGGTAATCAATGCGTTCCTGGACAATCTGCAATTGCTTTATGCCTCCCAGGAGCATAGCGAAGTTTTCCGTCAGGGATATTCCCGATACATAGTCTCCGTCAGGCGTCACCACATAGTCCGCTATCCTCCCCTCAAGCGAATCCATGAGGGGATAGGTGCACCCGCACCCGCATAAGCGGTCCGACGAGGGGATCCCGACATCCCCGACTTTATACCTGATAAAAGGCATACCGGAATTGGTGAGGTCCGTAACCAGTATTGCCCCGCTTTCACCCGGTTGCACGGGGATTCCCTCCCTGGAGAACTCAACTACAAGGGAATCGGCGTTTATATGGAAGCCGTGGTGCTCCCGGCATTCGCATGCGATAAGGCTTACTTCCTCGCAGCCGTACCTGTTCGTTACCTTGCAGTCAAAGACCCTCTCTATCTCCTTCCGTTCGAAGTCATGCAGCACCATGGCTGTGCTTATTATGCCTTTTACCCTGATATCCATGAGGCGGCTTGCGGCAAGAAAGCGGGCGAAGAGGTAGAGGGAATGGGCATGCCCGAAGAGAAGGGTAGGCCTCTTCTTCTTTATCCTGCGGTAGAAGCCCAGCATTTCCTTTTCGTTCATCTTCAGGGTATCGAGGTAGAGGAACCTTTCCAGGAGGGTGTTTCGTATATACCCGCGCAGACTTTTTCTGTATACGGGGTTCCCCCATATCGCCCCTATCCTTTCTCCTATGTTCCAGCCGGTCCACCTGTCATGCCGGATGGCACAGGCCCGCTTCCACTGGAGGCTCGCATCATCTACGCAGAACTCGAGCGAAACGCCCGTAGAGCCGGAAGTTTTCTTGGGGAAGAGCCTGTTCCCGGGAATGTTCCTGGCCACCATATTCTCTTTATGGGTCCTGATATCGTTCTTCGTAAGCACGGGGACCCAGGTCAGGTCCTCCCAGGACCTTATATCTTCAGGCGTTACTCCGCAGGCCTTCAGCCTTTCCCGGTAGAAATTCGTGTTGTGGTAAGCATGGGTCAGGAGCCTCTTGAATCTCCTCCACTGGTCCTCTTTCACTTCATCCCTGTGGCGGTACTGGGCCTTTTCAAGGCGCTCCAGGTACCTGAGGTAGGGGCTCCGCTCTCTCCTTGCCCAAAGCGGCGCTATTACGCGCCTGACCACCATCGAGTAAAAGTCCCCCCGGGGTATCTCATTTTGCATGGTCCAGCACGTCCTCCATCGGGCCGAACTGCAGGCTGCCGAGAAGATACCTGATCTTCCCTGCAGTCTTGTCGAGGTTGAGGTAATGCCTGAACCTTGATTTGAAGCCGGCACATATCCTCGGTTGCCCGGGGTCTATTTCCCAGGGGTGAAAATAAATGACTGCGGGCTGATGCTCGGACCGGTTGATATGGTTGACAGCCTTCCTGATAAGTCCCGCCGGAAATAACCTGAGATATCCCCCCCCGGCCACAGGGACCCTGTAGCGGATATTTGAAACTCCGACCTGGATGGTGGACATGGGGAATTCCCTGATAATGCCCGAGGGCCTGCTTATGACATGCGGGAACCTGTCTGCGCCGGGGATTCCGTAGAGGTCGTGTACAATCGGGAATATGCTCGAATCGTACAGGAAGCCCTCTTCAATCAGGATGTCCAATGCCCAGAGGGACCGTTTTGTTATCGAGTAGCTCGGCGCCCGGTATCCCCTGACCTGCCTGCCGCATATGTCCTCAAGCAGCTTTTTGGATTCCCGCACATCTTTTCTGAAGTTGTCGGGCCCGATCCGGTAAATCAGCTTGTGCCCATACCCATGGCAGGCCACATGGTGCCCCCTCCTCTGGATCTCCCGTACAAGAGAGGAGCACCTTTCAGCCACCCAGGCGAGCACGAAAAACGTCGCTTTCACGGAAAATTCGTCAAGCATGTCGAGTATCCTGGACGTATTGTCCTCGACCCTGAGAGGATAGCGGGGCCAGTCCTCTGCCCGGACATACCGTTCAAAAGCCGCGACATGGAAATAGTCTTCTACATCTATCGTCAGGGCGTTCAGCATATCAGGGGCCTGCAGCTGGAGGGGAACTGCCGGGGCTTATCTCAGCGCAACATCCGGCTCACAATCGGGAACGGTCTGTACGGCCTCTCTGAACCACCGGATAGTCTCCCTGAGCCCCACGGCTATGTCGTATTCGGGGGCAAAGCCTAGGTATTTCCGGGCATTTCCGATATCTGCAAGGGAGTCCCTTATATCTCCCGGCCTCGGAGGCAGATAGGTGATCGCAGATCCCGAAGCCGTGATCTCTATGATCATCCGCGCAAGATCAAGGATGCTTATGCGCGAACCGCAGGCGATATTGAAGACCATTCCGGAAATGCCCTCTTTCGTTAAGGCCTTGATATTGGCCTCTACAACATCATCAATGTAGGCAAAATCCCTGGTCTGCAGGCCATCTCCTTCTATGGTGATCGGCATGTTGTCGAGGGCGTTTGCGATGAATTTCGGAATTACCGCGGCATAATCGGAAGAAGGGTCCTGCCTCCTGCCGTACACATTAAAATACCGGAGCCCCACGATCTCGATCGTATGCAGCTGGGAGAACACGCCGGCAAAGAGTTCTTTCGTGATTTTCGACACAGCATAAGGGGATTTCGGACGGAAGCGCATGGATTCCACCTTCAGGAGCTCGGGGCCGTCTCCGTAAACGGCAGAGGAGCTTGCAAATACGATCCTCCTGCAGCCGGCTTCAGAGGCAACCTGGAAGAGATTTGCCGTCCCCGTTATGTTGGCTTCAGAGGTGCCCACCGGATCAAGGACGCTTTTGGCCACGCTCGGTATTGCGGCCTGGTGGCATATCAGCGAAACGCCGTTCGCACGAATCGTCCTTTTCAGCAACCCGGCGTCAAGCACGCTCCCCCGGAAGAACTGCACACGCCCGGTCCCGAGCAGCGCCTCAATATTTTCCCTTTTCCCTGTGCTCAAATCGTCGATAATAACAACCCTGTATCCCTGCAAGGCCATTGTCTCGGCAATATTGCTGCCTATGAACCCCGCGCCTCCGGTTACCAACACTGTTTCCATGTCTGTCTCTCCTGTGTGTGTTTTATTTGTTCACGAGCGGGGCCCTCGTACCAGGACCCTTTTTACGCTGCAATTGTGTTCGGTTCTGAAGGTGTAAAGGCAAGCTGATGTTTATAAGAAATGCGGGAACAGACGGTAAAAGCGCTTGAGGACGGCAATGAGTGCCTCATGTCCTGCGGGAACCCGGGGCGCTAGAAGGTCTTCCTTACCCCGACGAGGAACCTGTTGTTCCTGTATGTGTCCCCTGTTATTTCCGGCGAGTAGCTGTAAGCATAGTTATACCCGGCGCTCACGCTCGTCTCTTTCCAGAGTTCATAGTCGAACTTCAGGCCTGCAAAGTACCTCCTGGTGTAGGTGTTCAGGACCTTGTCATCGAGCTTTTCGGCTGTAAAGTCTACGGCGCCCGTGGTTTTTGCCGTCAGTTCATACCGGGCATTCGCGTTTACCCCGTACCTGTTTACATGATACGTGACCGTCTCGGCGTTCTTGAACTCCGTATAGGCCAGGGAGAGACTTGCCGTTGTCCGTTTAAACTCCTTTTTTACTGAAGCCATGTAGTTTGTCGTCTTGTCTATCGTGCCCAGGGGGTTCTCGGTGTAGTCGGAAGAGGTCTCGACGGATCCCGTAAAGGTCGGGAATGCGTGGGAAATACCGGCGGTCCAGAACATATTGCCGCTCCCGCTTCTTCCCGTAAATTTCACCAGGCTGTTGCCGACCTTAAAAAAGATGTTTGAGCGATCGGCATACTCGTACCGTGAACCGACGTAGATGTCGTTTTTTGTGAAGTCCGATTCCCTGCTTGCCTCCTGTGAATACCTGTACCCCGCGTTAAGGACGATTTTGGGCGACAGCTCATACGAAGGTTCGGTGAAAAAGGTATTCACCGTCTTGCTGACTCCTGAATCGTTTTTATACCAGGTGTCGATATAAGCATACCCGGTGGTCACTTTGATCAGGGGGGCAGGCTCTACAATGAAGTAGGGGTTCAGGGTAAAAATGTTCCTGTCGGACTGGTTGAGAAAAGCGCTCTCTCTCGTTACGTCCCTTGCGACATCGAGCGGAGCGCGGCTGTAATCATCGCTGAGCTTCAGCATGAGCCTGTCCCGGATCAGCGCAATCAGCCCGTTGGCCGCAAGGTTGTGGATCTTGTCATCGTTTCTTGTCTTCGCGGCATAGTAGAGGTAGTCAAAGGCATAGGCGGCGTCCCATTGCCAGAGCGGGGTTGCGTATTTCAAGGCAACGGAAGGCATGGCGCTGGTAATATAATCGCCGACCTTGTCCTCTTTCCGGAGGAAGATATTATCATTATATTCCTCGCTGACGCTCATGGACGGGGTGATCTCAAAGTCAGCCCCGCGGGCAGCGGACGCGCAGCAATACACCAGGGCAAGCGAAAGCATAAGCGTCAGGAGCACGTCTTCCCTCCCGGGCCTCAGGCCCATTTGCCGTTCGTCCTTTTCTCCATAATGAAAGCCGTTCCCGTTCCCTGATGATTTGCGCAATGCTTCGCCTTCTCAGTCACAGGACCGTGCAGCTGAAAGAAACGCGCCGCACAACTCCTGAGCCTTAATACGGTTGAGGCCGGTGCGCCTGAGCACGCAGCAGTGCCCGGGACCGCCCTCTACGTCCTTTAAATCCGGATGTACAAAACACCGGCGTCTCCCCGGCGCACGGTTACAGCGCCGGGCGAAAGCTCCCTTATGAGAACGGGCGATTAAGCCGCTTCAATATCATCGGCGTATATATTGACCCCTACGCTTCTGCCGAGGAGTTTTATGCTGACCAGGAGCATGTACTGGTCCTCCTTTTTCTCAAGGACGCCTTCCGCGCCTTTCAGGGGCCCTCTTTTTACTCTCACCCGCGCGCCCTCCTTGAGATGCGGGAAAATATCAAAGTCCTTGCCGCTTTCCACCAGGAGCCTGAGCGAGTTGATCTCCTCCGGGGCAACCGGTGTCGGGCAGCCCGGCTTTGAGGACAGGAGCGTTACGACCCCCCTGGTCTTCAGGACGCTCACAAAGTCTTCAGGACTGGGCTTGATGTTGACAAAGCAATATCCCGGGAACAAAGGGAACTCAACGAACTTCTTCCTGTCCTTCCATTGCCTGGCCTTCTTGACCGCAGGCAGATAGGTATTTATCCCCTTTCGGCTCAGTTCCCCCTGGGCGACAAACTCGTGTCTCGATTTTACATACAAGGCGTACCAGCTGAGTTTCTCAGTAACCATCATTACCTCTCTTCGTGGAATTTCAGTCAAATGCACGCAGTATCTGAAGCTCAATAGCTCAATAATTTCCTTTTCGAGATTTCAAACAGCCGCCTGAGCAGTCCCTTCTTCGCCTTGTACGCGGCGCTGCCGGCTGCTGCGACTGCGTTCAGCGCCGCCTCATGGTCCTTCATCCTGTCCCTCACTTCCACCAGGGACTGTTCGGTCTTCCTGATATGTTCCTTCATGAACTTTTCAAAAAGGTCCAGCCTTTTGCCGGGGTCTCCGGGAGCAACGGGATTAAGTCTCGACGTCCCTTTTTCGAGGGCGTCAATGCGGAGATTCATGCTGCTGAGCAGGCCTTTTATCTCCTCGTAATATCTCCTCTCCTCCTCACCGAAGGCCTTCGGCTCCCTTTCGCCCTGCACCGCCCTGATGGAGGACTCGAACTCCCAATACTTGCCCTCCAGTTCGAGGTCGCCCACGATGTCACGCACCATGTCTGCCGTAAGCTCCTTCACTTCATCCACAAAGGCCGAGAGCAGAAGGAAATCGCAGATTACATTCATAAGCCTCGGGATCCCCCTGCTGTACCGGTAGATAATGTCCAGGGGTTCTCCGGCAAACCGTATCGCCTCCCTGTTGCCCGCGACTTCGAGCCTGTGGAGTATATATTCTTCAGCTTCAGCCCTGGTGAGCGGGTAGATATGGCAGCTTATGTTTATCCTTTGCCTGAATTGCTGCAGTTCAGGCAGGGAAAGGACACGCCTGAGTTCGGGCTGGCCGGCAATGATTATCTGCATCAGCTTGGAGCTGTCCGTTTCGAGGTTCGACAGCATCCTGACCTCCTCAAGCAGTTCAGTGCCGAGGTTCTGGGCCTCATCAATGATCAGCACCGAATGAAATCCCTTTGCATACTGCCCGATCAGGAAATCATAGAGGTCTTTCAGCATCTGCACCTTGTCCTTATTCCTGCTGTTGAGCCCGAAATCGTCATTGATCATTGCGATGAGCTGTTCGGACGTAACCTTGGTATTGAATACTTTCGATACCGCCACCTTCCCGTTCAGCTTCTTGATCAGGTCCCTTATCAGCGTGGTCTTCCCGGAACCTACTTCCCCGGTGAGGAGAATAAAGCCGGCTTTTTCCTTGATCCCGTAATCGAGATAGGTCATGGCCCTTTTATGCGACTTGCTCATGTAAAGGAAGTCGGGATTCGGGACAAGCTCAAAGGGTTTTATCCTGAAATTAAAGTAGCTCTCGTACACGTCTTCCTTCCTACCGGCCCCCTCCGGGCCCGGCAACGCCCCTGAAGTAGTGCCGGGAATTGTTCCGGTCCATGATATCTTCGGCGCCGGCATCGTTGTATACCATGCCGAGCACTTTGCTGTGCCTGAGGATGTCAAAGGCATCACTGATGCTCTGGAGAGAGGTCATGCCTTCTTTGACCACAAAAACAACACCGTCGACCATGGAACTTATCGAATGCGTTTCCGCAAACGAGAGTATCGGGGGGGTGTCTATGATGACATACCTGTCGCTGTAGCGCTGTTTCATCTCCGAGATGATTTCCTTCATCCGCTCGGAGGAAAGCAGTTCAGCGGGGTTGGTCACTTTTTTCCCTGCCGGCAGGAGTGAGAGCTTGCCGATGCCGGTCCTTATAAGGGCGCTGCCGAGATCACACTCATCGGCAATGCAGTCGGCAAGGCCGATCTCAGGCGTAATGTTGAAGTAGCTGTGCAGCGCCGGTTTCCTCAGGTCCGCGTCGACCAGGAGCACCGTGTGGTCGTATTCCTGCGACAGGGTGATTGCAAGGTTTATTGCCGTAATGCTCTTGCCCTCCAGTCCCAGTGCGCTGGTGACCAGCAGCGTGTTCCGGAATCCCCCCTGCCTGGTAAGTTTGACAATCATGGATTTCAGCTTCCGGTACTCTTCCGAAACCGGGGAATCCGGATTGTTCAGGGTGACTATATGGGGGTCGCTGATATGCGCCTCCGGCTGACCGGCAAAAGCCCTTGTCCCGGCCGCCTTTTCGTTTCCCGGCGCAGCGCCTGCGGGCCCGCCGCCTGTTCTGCTGTCCCTGAGTTGCACGGCCTTCTCAAGCGCCTTCTCAATTCTGCTCATGCAGTTTCTCCTGTACCGTTTCTTTGATCCTGACCTAAAATATTTTCCTGAACCCGCCCCCCAGGCCAAGCAGGCGGCCCGGCAGATGTATGATGCTGCTCACGAAATCATCGATGTACGTCAGTCCCAGTAATTCCATGGTGAATACCGCCAGGATGCAAACCATGCAGGCCCCGGCAAATTTATAGAGCAGGATATCCTTCCTCCTCTGTTCCGCAACGTCGGCCTGGTCCTGGATACTGGGGATTACCGCAAGCACGGGGACCCCCAGGTCCTTGAGAACATCAACATTCCTCACCGACCTGTCCATGTAGTCGATCAGGACGACAGTTCCAAACCCCCCTGCGAGCCCCCCGATAATGCCCAGCAGGATGATCTTCACCCTGTCGGGGCTTACGGGTTTTGTGGGCAGGACAGCGGGATCGACTATCCTGAAGGTGGAGGCCTTGTCCTGGAGTTCCATCTGCTTCGCCACCTCTGACTGGCTGAGGCGCGCAATCAGCTCTTCGTAAATATTTTTATTGGTAGCCCTCTGCATTTCGAGGTCGGAAAGGTTCTTCTTTTCCAGCGGCATGCTTTTCAGATAGGTCTTCTTCGACTCCATGATCCTCCTGATCTGCTCATCCTTTGCCTTGAGCGCCGCAAGCTCAAGCTCGGTTTTCGACAACTCTTCCTTAAGGGATTGGAAGAGGGGGTTCAGCATGGACATTTCCGCCTCAGTGCCCTGGGCGCTTCCGATGTCCGCAGCGCCGGGGTCCTGTGCCCCGCGGGATTGCGCGCGCAGCGACTCCAGCTCCGCCCTGACCCGGATCACTTCCGGATAATTCGCCGTATACATCATCAGCAGGTCGGCCAGCCTTTTCTGAAGCGCCATGAGCCTTTCATCTATACTTCCCGCCCCTTTGCCCAAAATAGTTGCCGTATAGGGCCTCTCCTCTTTCATATGCCTGATTATCTGGTTTCTCCTGGCTTCGAGTTCCCGCTTTTTTATCCTGAGCTCCTCCAGGGCCTCTTCGCTGCTCTGGACATCCTCCACGACCTTGCGGTCATCCAGCGCCACGAAGACGCCTTTTTCCTTTCTGAACCTGATTATCTCGGCATCGGCGTTGTCCAGCTTTTCCTTGAAATACTTGATCTGTTCCGCCAGGAACCTGTTGGCGCCGTATGTCTCTTCCCTCTTTTCGGACAGGTTCTCCTCGACATACCTTCTTACCAGGGTATTGACATAGTCCCGCGCAAGGCGCGGACTGGCATTCCGGTAAGCGACCGTGAAAAGGTCATTCTCGTTTTTCATTGTGATGTCGGTATTGCTGCGGAAATCGGAGATCAGGTCCTCCAGCTTTGCATAGTCGTTCCTGTTCACATTGAGGCCGAGGTCGTCGACCACCTTGAGGAGCAGGCTCCGGCTGCTCATAGTGTACGAGAGTATCTTCAGCCGATCATCCATAGACGGGGTAACGGCTATCCCCTTGACCAGGCTGTTGATCAGGCTCCGTTCGATAAAGACCGTACACTTTGTCTCATACTCTTTGGGGAACAGATAGCTGATCAGGACAACGGTGCTCATGATCGCAAGCGCAGTGAAGATAAAAATATATCTTTTCCTGTAAACAAGCTGTATGTACCGCTTGACCTCGAACCCCGATGGTTCCATGCCCGCCCTCCTAAAAAATCCCTTCTTTGACGATTATATAATCACCCGGCTTAAGCTTGACGTTCTGGCTCAGATCACCGTCCTGGACCAGTTTTTTGACCTTTACGGGAATCGTTATTATCTTGCCCCCCTCCCTCCTGAAGATGACCACATCATTCTGCTTGGCGAATTTCGAAAACCAGCCCGCCTCGAGTATCGCATCCATCACCATCAAACCGTCCCTGTGCTCTATGAACTTTGGGTTATTGACGGCGCCGGCCACGTAGATGTTCTTCTCGGTATAGGCGGGAATGAAAATCACGTCATTTGTTTCGATGGTCATGTCGTCTGCAACATCGCCTTCGGTGAAGAGCTTCGAAAAGTCTTCTTTCACTTTCTTCCCGTTTCTGAGGATGTAAGCCCTTTGCAGGTCTGCAATCCTCACGTCCCCGATCTGGCAGAGGAGCTGCAAAAGCGTAGTCCTCCTGTTCAGTTCATATACACCGGACCTCACTCCTCCGCCGAATACATAAACCTTGCTGTTGGTGATGCCGTCCACGATAACGGTGACAATGGGGTTCTTCACGAGGAACTTCAGCTTGCGGGTAAGCGCCTCCTGCAGCGCCTTAGGGGTAAACCCGGTGGCAACCACGTCCCCCAGCGCAGGGATGGTGATCTTGCCGTCGGGCCGGACTTTTGCAGTGGAAGTCAGCTCCTTAACTCCCCAGACGGAGACAAGCAGGGTATCGCCGTCACCGATGACATAATCCCCCCCGAATGCGGCAAGGGGCACGAGCAGTAAGAAGGCCGCCGTCACTATTTTTTTGATCATGATCGCTCCTTTTGAATGGACCACAGCGGTTAAAATCCTGAATCCCAAACAAAAAGCAAATTCCAAGCTCTAAGCGCCGCATCCTAAACAGATCCCGACAACCAAAATCCAAAGCGTTTTGAACATTTGAGTTTAGAATTTCTCCCTTTTGTTCAGGATTCAGCGCTTAGAGCTTAGCGCTTGCCTTATCGGCTCCCCCGCCCGAAAATGACCACCTTTACCGTCTCCAGGATTATCAGGAGATCAAGGAAAAGCGAAATGTGTTTTATGTAGAAGAGGTCGTATCTCAGCTTTTCGACGGCATCTTCGACCGAAGCCCCGTAGGGATATTTGACCTGGGCCCAGCCCGTTATCCCGGGCTTGATGGAGTGCCTTTCCGAATAATAAGGGATGACCTCCTTGAGTTTTTCGACGAACTCCGGCCTTTCCGGCCTCGGCCCTACAAAGGTCATATCGCCTTTCAGGACATTGAGGAGCTGCGGGATTTCGTCAAGCCTCGATTTCCTCAAAAACCTGCCGACCTTCGTAATACGGGGATCGTCCTTCTGTGCCCATACGGCCCCGGTCCCGCTTTCAGCGTCCCTGCGCATGGTCCTGAACTTGTACAGGACAAAGCCCCTTTCCCCCTGCCCGACCCGCATCTGCCTGAAAAATACCGGGGCAGGCGACTCAAGCCTGATGAGCAGCATTATTACGGGGAAGAGCGGGGCAGCGATTGCCAGGCCGCCGACAGCAAGCACGACATCGAACACCCTCTTGTACAGCCGCGTAAAGGAGGTTATCTTGAACCCGTTTGAAAAGATGAACCAGCTCGGCGTTATATTTTCTATGAGCAGCTTGCCCGTCATCTGCTCATAGAAGGAGGGCGCATCCACCACCTCAATCCCGCTGAATTTGCATCTGAGCACATCACTTAAAGGAAAAGTGCCTCTACGTTCCGTAAGAGATATGATGATTTTGTGCGCTTTCTCCTTCTTTGCCGTTTCTGCAAGCCCGCTGCCGTTCCCGACGACATAATGGACGGGTACAAACACGGGTTCGCTCGCGCAATTGATATAGCCGGAAAGGACATAATTACGGCCCGTCGACGCGATCACCCCCCCGATTTGGTTTGCCAGGGGTCCTGTACCGAGAATGATGACCCTTTTCGCAAGGCCGGGCACATGAATACAGAGTTTGTAGCCCGCATGCCAGAAAAGCTGGAAAGCGCCGAACATGCCGAGGGACAGCAGGAGAACGCCTCTGCCGAGCATTACGGCAGGCGCCATGTAGTAGAGCGCCGAGAGGATAAAGAAGGAGATAACAAGCGCTGTAAATATCCTGATAAGGACCTCCTTTTTGTTGATATGCTTGTCCCGGCTGTAAAGTTCGACGAAAAAGGAAGAAAACACCATGATGAAGGTGAACAGCAATATACTCAGGCCTTCGGAAACAAACAGGAATCCGAACAGCGGCATAGCGCCGGAATTCAGCGTGAACGCCGCACACACGGCCAGGGCCGACAGGAGGACATCGCCCGATATGAGTAAAGCCAATCGTGTATCCATTTCACCCCGGGATTTCTATCGTTTCTTCAGCTCTGCCAGCAAGCGCCTGGCCTCATCCACCTCGGGGAAAGCGCCCAACCCGGCTGCCCGCTGCAAGTTATAAACGGCCCCGGCCCTCTCTCCCCGGCTCACCTGGGAAAGAGCAATGTGATAATAAACGGAAGGATTGTTAGGCAAAAAGGCTACTGCCCTTTCAAACATCTTCCGGGCCTCATCGGGTCTCCCGTTCTTCAGGAGAACGTAACCCAGGGTATCTGCAATTCCTCCGTTACCCGGGGCCAGACTGTATGCCTTTGCTGCAAGCTTCAGGGCCTCCGACTTGCTCCCATACCCCTCGGCGTAAAGGTAAGCAAGATTGTTCAATGCAGGGACATGATTTTCCGACTTCCAGATAACCTGGAGATATTTCTTTACAGCGTCCCTTTTCCTGCCGGTCCTGCTGTAAAGCTCACCCTGCGCAAAAAGTGCGGCAACATTCCCCGGATCCGCCCTGAGTATGCCGTCGTAAACGCTGAGCGCAAGAGGATAATTGTTTTTCCGCTCATAGAGACCGGCAAGCATCATCCCGGCCCGGCTTGCCCGTGATCTGTCGCGCTCGACCTTCAGCCCCCTTCTGAGGGCATCTATGGCTTTGTCCCTGTTATTGCTGTTCTCATAGACATAGGCAAGCACCATGTAGCCGAAAGCGGAGCCGGGGTTCTGCCTGATTATCGTGTTTGCGCTCTCCAGCGCCTTTGGGGCATTGCCCATAAGCAGGTAGATCTCCGCCTGTTCGGAGATGAGATCATTCCTCGCCGCATCGGATTTCAGTTTCTCCTCCACTTTTCGCAGCGCCGTCTTGTAATCACGCTGGATGACGGCGGTCTTTACGATCAGGGGGAAGGCCCTCTCGGGGTCAACGGTCTCCAGCTTTTCAAAACTCTGCGCGGCATCTTTGTACTTTTTTTCAGCCAGGCAGGTTTTTCCCTTCAGCTCCATCAGTTCGGCATTGCGGGGATCAGCTTTGATGGCGTCGTCGAGCGCCTCAAGCGCCTTCCCGCCCTCCCGCTTTCTTATAAAATAGTCTGCAAGGGCAATGGCGCCTGCCGGGAGTCCGCTTTCGCCCGCTTTTTTGTAATAGGCAAGGGCATCTTTGTCCTGCCCCTTGAATTCAAGCACCGATGCCAGGCTTATCAGTGCCCTGAGGTCCTTTGGCGCCCGCCCCAGGACCGCTTTGTATTCATTGGCCGCCTTGTCGTGATCGCCGCTTTTGATGTAGTAGGCGGCAAGGTTGAAGTAGGGATCGAGATAATCGGGATTGACGGCCTTTGCCTTTTGTATGCATTTGACGGCCTCGGCAGGCCTCCTGCCCGCCAGGAAGGCAACGGCCATATAATTATAAAGCACGGCGTCGGACCGGTTGTTTGCAAGTCCCTCCTGCATGGTATGTATGGCCTTGTCATAATCCTTCAGCTTCAGGTAGTAGGAGGCCAGGAAGAGTCGTGTGTTCAGCGCTTCCGGAGTTAACCGCACAGCTGTTTTCAGTTCCGCTTCCGCATCCCTGAACCGCCCCTTGCTGAAGCTGTAGAACCCCTTCTTGAGGTGGACGTCGGCGAGTTTGGGGTCAAGCGATATCGCCCGGTTGAACTCCGCCATGCCCTCGTTGTATTTCCCTTTTTCCATATAAGCGCTGCCGAGTATGTTGTGGGCGAAGGCATTGTCCTTGTCTGCCTCCAGCGCCTTCCTGATTTCGGCAATGGAGTCATCGGTCCTTTTTTGTTTCAGGAGGATGAGCGACACAAGCACCCGCGCCTGGACAAAGGAGGGGTTAAGGTCAAGCGCCCTCTGGAACTGGCTCATCGCCTGCTCGGATTCGTTCCTGTAATAATGGCTGAGGCCGAGATAGTAATACCCGCTTATATTGGGCATGATCGCGAGCGACTTCTGCAGCGAGGTTACGGCATCGTTGAAATTTTTCCGGTGGAAAAGCACGATGCCCTTGAGTTCATACCCCTGGGGCTTATCGGGCAGCGTTGCAATGAGTTTCTCGGCCAGGGCAAGCGCCTCGTCCAACTGCTGCTTCCTGATATGGAGCATCCCCTTTTTAAAGTAAGCCTCTGCATCTGAAGGCTGCGCCCTGATGATCCGCTCATAGGTCTTTATTGCCGCATCGGGGTCTCCCCCCCCGGCCTGGAACCCGGCAAGGAGATAAAGGGCATCAGCATTGGACGGCTCTTTTCTGAGGACCTCTTCAACCTCCTCCCTGGCAGTATCGGGGCGGCCCATCTTTGCATATACCCGCGAAAGCAGAATTGCGGCTGAAGGTTTGCTTCCACGGGAGGCGACTGCCTGCTTTAGGAAGTCCACTGCGGCCGGCAATTCGCCCTTCAGGGCCCTGGCCCAGCCTTCGATCTCAAGGAGTTCGGCATTCCCCGTGCTGTTGCCCTGCAATTCCGCTATCGTATGCAGCGCATCATCCGGCTTTGCCTTCTGCAGGTACACCCGTGCGAGCAGGATGCGGGCAGCTCCAAGGGCAGGGCTTTGCCGTATGGTTTTCTGCAACTCCTTTTCAGCGGAATCGAAATTGCCGATGCGGTAATATGCCTTTGCAAGCTGGAACCGCGCCTCAAAAAAGTTCTGGTCGCTCTCAAGGGCGTTTTTAAAAAATACGATTGCGCCCCTGGGGTTGTTCTCCGCGATCTGCCTGACGCCTTCCCTGAGGAGTTCCTCTTTGGTCTTGCCTATTTTCCCGGTACAGCCTGCTGTAAGGAAGATGACGGATAAGACAATGAGACCCGCTTTGAAGAATAGTTTATACAATATTGTAGCCCCCCTGGACATTACTGAGATCGCCGTTCATCACCTGCTTCACCAGAGAACGGAACTTCTGGTAATCAAGAGGCTTTATCATGCAATATGAATTATTGAAGCCCTCGAGTATATTGATAAGTTCTCCATTGATGTGGTCTGAAAGAATTATGGTCGAAGTATTCTTCCTCTTGATGTCCTCAAAAAGGGAGATGCCGTAAGGGTAGCTCGTGATGATCAGCCCGAACTTGTTGTCGTCGAGTCTCACGATGGAATTGTCGAAATTCGTGACCGTCTCTATCCCGTATCCCTCGAACTCAAGGATTGCGGCGCAGATACGGCAGAAGCCGGCCTCGTCTATGATGAGTATTTTTTTATCCAGCATAATTACGGTACGGAGAAGCAAGTTTAATGCCCGGACGGAATTTGATTATTTTCACAGGCAAGGACGCTGTAAGGTCCCGCATGGCGGTTTTTTTATCTGCTGAAACTGTCCCTTATGGAAACAGGAAAGTTCAACTTGCTGAAAATCAACAACATTAAAATGTGTCTTCCGGATACACGTTCAATCGATTTTAAAAAAACTTGATTTTCTAAGGTTGTCACTGTTTCCACGGGATACACTACATCAGTTGGAAGTCCTTCAGTTTCTTGTAAAATGCCTTCCTTGATATCCCGAGCACCCGTGCCGCTTTCGATTTGTTGCCGTTGCATTTGTGGAGCGTGTCACGCACTGCATGTATCTCCATCTGCCTGAGCGTCTTGATCGAGCTTATTGACTCCAGGCCCCTTTTGTATGACAGGAATTCCTCCGGAAGCTCACGGGGGGTGATCTTGCTCCCCTTGACGAGGACCACTGCCCTCTCGATAATATTCTTAAGCTGCCTGACATTGCCCGGCCACGAGTAGCTCTGGAATATCCTCATGGTCTCTTCCGGAAGGCTCAGCACCTTCTTCTCCCTGATGCAGAACTCATTGACGAACTCCGATACCAGCAGCGGGAGGTCGTCCATTCTTTCCCTGAGCGGGGGCACGTTGACCTGGACCACGTTGATCCTGTAGAAAAGGTCCTCCCTGAAATTCCCGGACTGCACTTCTTTCCTGAGGTTCCGGTTGGTCGAGGAGATGAGCCTGAAATCCACCTTCATTTTTTTATTGCTTCCCAGGCGCTCTATCTCCTTTTCCTGGAGCGCCCTGAGGAGTTTTGCCTGGAGGGAAAGTTCAAGCTCGCCGATCTCGTCGAGGAACACCGACCCGCCCGCAGCTTCCTCGAACTTTCCTATCCTCTTTGCGACCGCGCCGGTGAACGCCCCTTTCTCATAACCGAAAAGCTCCGACTCTATCAGCTCTTTCGGCATGGCGGCGCAGTTTACCGCGACAAAGGGGCTCTCCCTTCTCGTGCTGCTGAAGTGCAGGGATCGCGCTATCAGCTCCTTGCCGGTGCCTGTCTCCCCGCATATGAGCACGCTGCTTGCCGAATCCTTGATCGCCTCGACGGTTTCCAGTATCTTCAGCATGGACTGGTTGTTGCTGACGATGCGGTGCGGATTGTTTTCAGCTGAAAGCTTCTTCTTCAGGTTCTCAAGCTCCCTCTTCAGGCGCCTCTGCTCCACCGCCCGCGAAAGAATGCTTTTGAGTTTCAGGTAATCGGGAGGTTTGATGAAATAGTAAAAGGCCCCGTGGGTAATAGTGTTGACAGCCGACTCAACCGTTCCGAATGCCGTAAGAAAAATAACGGGGACGTCAGGATGGTTCCCGGCAATGTGCCTGAAGAACTGCATCCCGTCTTTGCCCGGCATTTTCAGGTCCGTAATCACGGCATCCACATCATCCCGGTTGATCACCTGGATGGCCCCGTCAACGTCCCTTGATTCAAGAACATGGTACCCTGCTTCCGAGAGTATTGCGGAAAGGACCCTGATCGCATTCGCATCATCGTCGACAACCAGAACTCTTCCGTTACCGCTCTCCTGCATCCTGTCTCCTTTCCTTGTGCGCGGGAAGATATAATTTCACAACGGTCCCTTCCCCTTTCTTGCTGACAATCTCCAGGTGCCCGTTGAAGTACCGGAGTATTTCACGGGTAATGAACAGTCCGAACCCCTTGCCTTTGTCTCCGAAAGGGACCGGCATGTTATTGATCCGGCTTTCAACCATTCCGGGTCCGTTATCCGATATTTCTATTACTGCAAAATCGATACCAAAGCGTTTTTCCGGTCTGGTCCTCACTGCAAGCATCCCACCTGATTTCATGGCGTCTATTGCGTTGTTGATGACATTCAGGACCGCCTGTTCAAACTGGAAGGCGTCGATGATCACGTTCGGGGCATCGCCGTATTCGTAGACGGTACTGATGTTGCAGGCATTGGTCTGCATGGACGTGAATACTTCCATTCGCTTCAGGTGGGAGTTGATGTCCAGCTCAAAGGGTTCAGCTCCGGCTGTAGATGCGCTGAGGAACCTTGAAATAAAATTATCGAGGCGCAGGACCTCGTCTTCCATGATTTTCGTGAACTCTATCAGGGTCCTTTCTCCGGCGTACTTTTCACGCAGGTGCACAACAGCTCCCTTGATGGCATTGAGCGGGTTCCTGACGCCATGGGCGAGCGTTGAAGCGGCCTTGCCGATATCGACAAGGCGCTGCAGGTTCCGGAGCTTTATCGCCATGAGGCAGGTCGAATTGGGGGATATGGTTACTTTGACTTTCCTGACTTTGCCGTCTGCATCCTTTGCAGGGCTGATCTTTATGTCCGCATTGATATGTCCATGCAGGCAGTTGAAGCTATACCCTCTGAAACTCAGCCTCTTTTCCTCTTTAAGCGCTGTTGCTATCGCATCTTTGCCGTCGGTAAATATCCTCGGGAGCACGTCAAAATACTTTTTCCCCAGTACAGTATACGCAGGCCTCCCCGTAAGCTCGGCGATCTTGTTGTCCCATGAATTAATACGGGACCTGCCGTCAGTACAGAAGCTGTATGACTGTTTTGCAATGCTGCCGTTGGTGAAATTGTTTTTTAAAGAGACTGAAAATGACATTTATTATAAATAGATTTTTTCAATTTTATGTTAATACCGCGCGTATTTCCTTATATTCTCGATGTCAGGGATAGCTTTTCCATCAGAACCATGCTGCCTGTCGGGCGCCCCCATATCGGGATAGGGGCTTTCACAATTGTGTTTCAGGCGATTCTGAGACGGACGAACTCCATATATCAACTTTAATCGATTTTAAAGAATTGTCAAGGAATTATATTTTACGGACTGGAATATTTTTTGCAATAATTGAAGCCGGGAATTACTCTGCACTGTCTGAACATTTCCGTAAATCCCGGGGCAGCGGGCAGCAGCCCCGACGGAGGTCATTCCGGAGGTGATCGCAAAACACCTTCAGGAAGGCTTCGATACGTTTACTGCCGTAAAAAAACCGTCGCGCAATCAAGCGGCGCCTTTGCCGCGGGAATCACGACGCGAAAAACTTCCGGAGACACTCTTTGCAGTGAGGAACGGCGATCCGCCGGCGATAGGGTGCGGCAATTGTGATACAGGTCCCCCGGACTTATCAGGGCGCGTTGTTTGTATGTAGCATATGTGATACTCTGAATAAAATAAGCCATCCGCATGCGCGCCCGGCAGCGGCTCAGACGCATTTCACGTGAGGAGCAAACCACGGGGGGTGATTCATGATGTTCCGTGACAGAAGGGATGCAGGAATCCAGCTTGCCCAAAGGCTGAAACAGTACAAGGACCAGGATAATGTGCTGGTGCTGTCTCTTCCGAGAGGCGGGGCAGTAACCGGTTTTGAGATCGCCGGCTGCCTTCATGCGCCTTTTGATGTTCTCATTGTACTTAAATTAGGATTCCCCGGTCAGCCTGAGCTGGCAATAGGCGCGATCGCCGAGACAGGGACGATGATATTGAATCGGGATTTGATAGCGCTGTCTGAAATCAGGGATGAGTACATTGCATCCGAAATCTCCCGACAGAAGGAGGAAATAACCCGCAGGATCGGGCGCTACCGCAACGGGAGGGCCATCACCGGACTTTCAGGCAAGACAGTCATCCTTGCCGATGACGGCATTGCTACCGGCGCCACGATGAAGGCAGCAGTCGCAGCGTTGAGAGGCGAAGGGATTGAAAAGCTCGTTGTTGCGGTTCCCGTTTCCCCGTCCGAGAACGTGGATGAGTTCAAAGGGCTCTCCGACGAGTTCATCTGCATCGACACCCCCCTTTATTTCCTGTCTGTCGGGAGTTACTATGATGAATTCCCCCAGGTTACCGATGAAGAGGTGCTGGATATCCTGAGGCAATCGCCGGTCGGCTGCAGGGCGCAAAGCTGAAAGGCTATCCTTCAATTTTTGTTTCTGCATTCCACTGCCGGAGAGAGGCGGCAGGAGGTCGATTGCAGCAAACAATGAACATCCCTGCAGACTCTCTTGCTCAGTTACCGTCGGGTGGGCGCTGGTAGCGTTGTTGAAAGGCGAAATTCCAAAACCCTTTGTTTGTAATCTGCCGCTCCAGGCTTGTTCCGGAACGGCTTCCCTTGTTTCCCTGCGGCCTATCTTCTCGAAGCCCCCCAGGGCGGGGCCATGCCGAAGAAGCGGTATACCTTCGTGTCGAAATTCCTGCTGGCCATATCCTGGCTCATATTGTCCTTGTTGACGCTCGGCGATTGCGTGAGCTTGTTCTTGTCCATGTTCAGTGTGTATTTGTCCTGCATTTTCTTAAGGGCGTTTATGGGAACGGGATGCAGCTTGTTGTCCACTGAAACCAGGGCGTAGGCAGTGCCGGTCGTGGTATCGAGGGCAACACTGTCTATCTTCCCGATCTCTTTGTCGCTTCTGTCCTGGACAGTCTTCCCCGTCAGGTCGTCTGCCTTGATTATGTTCTCAGCCCGCGCCTGCGCCCCTCTGGTAGTCCCCATCGACTGGTCGGATGTCCCGCCGTAGTCGGCAGCAAAAGCCGTTGCAGCGAAAATCAGACATACTGCAAACAGTACTATCAGAATGTTTCTTCTCATCAGGATCCTCCTTTTTCCAGGCCCACCCATGCCCGGCAACCGTGCTGCTGATACAGGATAATTTCCGGTCCGGCCCACTGGATTCATTATTGCGTAACGAGAACAGGCTGAATGCCGCTTAATTTACCCGGTTGATTAGGAGCCATATGCTGAACAAATCCGCCGGCAGCTCTTTTATTTAAGATTAGCAGGCAAACCTCCCGATTGCAACCCCGGTTCCCTGTTAAAGGAAAAGGTTCTCACCCCTGCCCGGTTCAGGCCGGCGAGGTATGTTTTTCCCTGTAAAATATCCTACAATCCTTTCGTCGATGCGCTTTACAAAAACAGGCCCGGTCAATCCGATGTTCCCCGAAGATCTTTTTTATTTCAGCGCCATAAACAGCCGGCATACTGCTTGCTATTTCCTCAGTAGCCGAAAGACCTGAGAAAGCAATGCCGATACCCGGGAGCGCCCTTGCAATGAATGCAGGAAAGCCCCGGCCGGCAGATACATAAGAGACGATCCGGATGATTGACCTGAGCAGTTCAAACCCGAAGAGAAAGGAGGTGGAGGAAATGAGGAGATTATTTTTTGTGTTCACAGCAGTGTTGCTGGCGAGCCTTTTTATTGCCGGTCCGTCCGGCGCTGTAAGCATAGGGGCCGGTGATTTCAGGCTGGAGACAACCGATTGGTCCATGCTCGACACCGGCAGCGGGGGCTCAGGACCGGCAAGCAACAACTTCTGGTCCATTATGAGAGTAGATACGATATCGGACGGCAACGGCAACATTCAATGGCGGAGCGGTGATAACGGCGAATTCATAAGCGGCGTCATCGGCGGATTAAAGCTGAACCACACAACACCTGTTGACGGGCGCAGCATTTCCTATTTTGCCGGCGATGCGCTCAGCGGTACGGGCCCGGCCTATGTCAGGCTGTTCACAAACAGCGCGGACAACTTCATCGGGACTCCCGGGCGCGGGTTCGAAACAGGCCCGAACAGGCCCGGCGCAGGCACCCTTGGCACTTTCGGCGGCCTCATTCCGTCCGGTACTCCATGGCTTTCCGCATCGTTCAACCCCGCAGCGCTCCTTGCGGATGACTCCGGCCTGACCGGGGCAAACGGGACCGACGTGTACCGTGTAGTCAACGTCAGCAGCACCACGCTTCAAACCACCGGATACCTCGATGTGGATCCTTCAGCCGGCATCGGCTCTGCAATCAACTCCGGGGCAGGGCTTGCAGGCTCCGACCTGAAAATGACCTCTACCGTGGACAAAAGAAACCCGCTCCTGGCAGGCAGCAATGGGTGGAACGGGATAAGCGCCGGGCAGGTATTCGGCGCAACGGCTCCTGCCATACCCGAACCGGGGACCATACTGCTCCTTGGCTCAGGGCTTATCGGGATCGGAATTTACGCCGGGGGCCTGCGCAAAAAATAGCTGTCCCGTAAAACCTGCATGGCTGGGCGGCTCAACAGGGGCGCTCAGCTTTTTTGTCTGCACGGTCATTTGCAAAAGACCGCGCGACCGATTGCGCTTGTACGCAGCGGCCTCCTCTTCTCAAGCCCCTGCTCCCGCCGTGATGCCGGATAATTTCTCATTGACATGCTTTGCCTGCTACTGGTATAAATAATAGATTATGATTCCGAAAACAGATAAAATATGGATGGATGGAAAGTTCGTCAACTGGGACGAGGCGAACGTGCATGTCATGACCCACACCCTGCATTACGGGCTCGGGGCCTTTGAGGGAATCCGCTGTTACGAGACACCGAAAGGCCCTGCGATCTTCAGGCTTGACGAGCATGTTGCACGGCTCTTCCAGTCGGCAAAGATATTCCTTTTGACCATTCCCTTTACAGAGGCGGACATAAGGAAAGCGATCGTCGATACGGTGAAAAAAAACAAGCTCAAGGAGTGCTATATCCGCCCGCTGGTGTACATCGGCTACGGGGCCATGGGCCTCTATCCCAAGGGCAACCCCATCAGAGTGGCAATTGCAGCGTGGCCCTGGGGAGCGTATCTGGGTGAGGACGGGCTTGAGAAAGGCATCAGGGTCAAGGTTTCCTCATACATCCGCAACCACGTGAATTCAAATATGTCCCGCGGCAAGATCTGCGGCTATTATGTCAACTCCCAGATAGCGAAAAAGGAGGCCATATCCGCCGGATACGATGAGGCAGTGCTGCTCGACACCGAGGGCTACATCTCTGAAGGAAGCGGCGAAAACATATTCGTTGTAAGGAACGGCATGCTGAAGACAACGCCCCTGACCTCCATCCTGGAAGGAATAACGAGGGACAGCATCATCACCATTGCACGGAATGCAGGGATACCTGTTGCAGAGGAGCGTTTCACCAGGGACGAGGTGTATATATCCGACGAAGCGTTCTTTACCGGAACAGCCGCGGAAATCACCCCCATTCGCGAGCTTGACGGCAGGACCATCGGGGACGGCAAGGCCGGAAAGATAACCAGGAAATTGCAGTCGGTCTTCTTTGATGTCGTAAAGGGCAAGAACAAGAAATACGCAGCCTGGCTTACCTCGGTAAAGTAATCACAGGCACAGAAAACAAAAAAAGGCGGGCCG
>JAJZPZ010000171.1 GCA_021847795.1 Nitrospirota bacterium | reverse complement strand
AACAAATTGATGCAATTATGATCAAGAGCAATTTCTTTTTCAAATCCAGTACAAATGTAAGCCATAGCAGCAGTATGATAAAACCGCTCCATGCATTCCTCCTGTAAGAAAAAATAATATTGAAGATCGACAGCATGCTCAAGGCAACAAGGAATGTACGCTCTTTCAAGTTTGAGAAGCGCCCTTTCAGCAATGTGAGAATGGAATAAGCGAACGCGAAACTGAATAGTATGGAGTATCCTATATCCTGATATGTAATACGGACATTCAAATGCTCTACATTATCATAGACATTTGCCGGGTCTCCTCCAAAAAATATGAAACGGATTAAACCGTATATTGCGGAATAACATATGCAAAACAGCGCAATTTTTCTTAACGCATCCAAATGTTCAGGTAAATCTATACCCCATATGAGAATGGATACAAAAAGACACATATTAATGATATTGATAATCCCGTATTCAGAAAGGACTTCACGTATGGGAACGTCGGTTGCAACGCCGACCAAAAGATATACGATACAGAATATAAGAAGAATAGTAAGTCTTTTCCCCGGCATGAAAGATTCCGTCACTTTGCCGCCCCGGGTAAAAATTTGCAAACACAAGAAATATACAAATACCATGATAAGATAAATGTTCAGTAATGTAAGAGGCAGGACCCCAATGCCTCTATCATATATGAGAATTAACTTTTCAGTGGCGCCGAGAGCAGAGGAAGTGAAGAGGAAGATCACCATACAGTAGAGTTGTATAACATACTTTTGTCGTCTTAAAATAATTGCCCAAAAAGTGGCGAAAACCAGAAAATATAAAGTGACTGAAGTAAAAGTTTCTGATATTGAAGTCCCCATACGCGATCACATGCTCAGACAGTTGCAGTCCTCTTTACAAAAGTGCGGAATAAATGTCAGCCATTTGCGCTGACGCCGTATCCCATGAAAATAGTTTTACCCTCTCGTCACCAAGCCTGATCAGTTCCTTACTCCTGTATGATGAATATACTATTCTCTGTATCGCATTTTCCATGCTCTCTATGTTTGCAGGGTCAAAAAATTCTGCGGCTTCTCCGGCTATTTCTCCAAAACAGCTTGTGCTGCTGCAGGCAATCGGGCAATGACAAGACATCGCTTCCAATAAAGGAATCCCAAACCCCTCGTAAAACGAAGGGTAAACAAATGCCGAGGCGTTACAGTAATACTCCGCCAGCCTCCTGTCGTCGCCGTTTACAAAACAAATGCATTCCTCGTTTATACCTAGGTCGTGAATCAATACTTTTTCTTCATCAGTTATTTGATCATCCCCAAAACACACGATATTGAAGTCATTTTGCAATCTGCCTGACTGTGAGTAGGCACGAAGGAGACCATGGAAATTCTTATAATGTCCTCTCTTGCCTACAAACAAAATGTAAGGCCTGGGGTATTTTGCAGGCTGTGACGATTCGTTACGCCTGTCGGGAACAAGTGATGATCCGTGATAAATTACAGTTATTTTTTCGGGTGGAACTTCCAACAGTTCAATAAGGTCTTTCCTGGTATTCTCAGAAACACAGATTACATGGTCGGCCCTGTTAACAGCCAAAGCCTTTCTCTGTGCTGTGGTATCTTTCGGATAAAAGCATGAAAACTTCTCATGGATCATGTCATGGACCGTGACAACGCGTTTACTTCCATTACATTCGCATCCATCCGAACCATAATATGTCTCATGAATAATATCCGGTTTAACTGCTTTAAAGCCTAATATAGCAAGGCGGCTGTTAAGAACACCTCTAAGCCCGGCTGTTCTTGGAATTGGCGGCACATACCGCCCAATTACATATCCGGAACAGTTTGATAAATACGCATTGAAATGGAGTGGGGCTATAATGCGAACATGGAATCGGGCATCTTTTTGAAGCCTTGAAGCGATTTCAACAAAATATCGTGATATTCCGCCGTAGCGCTGTATGCAAAATATTTGGTGATCGTAAGCTATGCTTATGTCCATTTTGAGTGTTCCCTTCGAGAGGAGGCAGACGAGTGAAACTCCCCGCGGCAAGCCGACGGGGGATTCTGAAAAGCTTTCGCTAAAAATTATATTTGTGGGTTATCCGGACCATTTCGGTGAGTACAATGGATAAATGTCCATAAGTTGTTTTATGGATTGCGATTCGAAATCAAAAACAGGCAGGTGACGAATGATTTCGATGCGCTTTTCACCTCGAACGTAAGTTAATTTTCCGGCTGCATCGCGAGACTCCCGGAAACGGGATGGAAACGACTTGACCTCATCTATTACCTGCACTATTTCCGACGCCCGATCTTCCCGGACGAAGAATGCATTGCATCCATTTGAATTGCTTCCAATATATACATAGCCTTTCTGATTTCCCAGATCTATCAATGAAGGAAGTGAAGCCCCGAAATAGAGATTTGAGTGATGCGCTATGGTACGTTGAAAATCAGGCCTATAAGGTACGGATATACGCTGCGCATCTCCAAACACGGCATTGTACTCACACACAACGATAACCGGATTAACAACGTCAATGGCCTTCCAAACCCAATAGTCATTGCCGTCGAGATCTACACTTAACAGGCCGATTTCACCCGAGATTCCCGCTGAATAAATCAAATTATTTATATTATCACGATCAATGAATGCGCATTGGGCCTCCAGATCAAAACGCCATGATATGTCCTGTTGTTTAATATCTGCAATATTCCTACAAGAACCATCCATCACCAGACCACGCCAGTTTCTGAGATATAACAATAAGCGGGTGTTTGATTCACGGTAGTCCTGCACACCAAATTCGACAAAGGTCTCGGGCATGCCCGGAAGCCTGTCGATAAGCCAGTCGATAATCCCATCTTCACCCCATTGTGAAAAGCCGGAAAACTCTATTTCTGCAAGAAACTTGAGCCGTTTTTTTTCACGAAGCAAGTTTGAAATCGTACGGGACTGCAGGACTATCTGCTTTTCGTAATGAGCATTCGAGGGGACCGGCGAAGAGCGAAACAAATTGACGATATCCTTTCTTACGGTTCTCACACTTTTCTTTTCTCCTGTCTGTGTTCAACAATTACAAGGACGTTTGCTCTTGCGCCAAAAAAAACCTGTTTGTGCTCTTAATCGTAATAATTCCCTGATAAAAAGTCTGTAAAACAATGGCAATTGTGTTTGCAAGAGCCATTCCATAAGCGGTACTGGGTACAAGAAATGCAAAAGTGAACAGAAGGACCAGCGCCCGCACTGCCCCAAGAATCATTGCAGTCACGGATGCCCCGGTTGACCACAACGCCTGTCCAATAATAATGTTGGCCGCCCAGAAGACCGAGTAGACAGCAACTACTACCAACACCAGCCACCCTTCTGAAAAGCCCTTTCCATAGACACTCATAATAGTTCTGGCAAAGATCGAGACAGGGACAGCAATGACAAGTGCAATACCACTGAGTAATACAGAGTTGGCAATAACCATCTTATTGTATTGTCGCTTCTTATTCTCGCCCAGCAGATTTGAAAGAATGGGTAGCGTCGTGGTTGCAAGCATACTAGGCAAATAGAGAATGATAAGATGCCACTGCTTGGCGGCATTAAAAAGTCCCATTTGACCATATCCGTCAGGCTGATTCACTAACATCGCATTTAAAGCCCATTCCGTCGGTGCGATAAACAAGCCGCTAACCAATGCAGGCAGAGCAAATTTCCAAAGGACCGGTCTTTCTATCCAGCATCCTGTAAAGGTGTAAGGGACGCCTGCTTCCGCACATTCTTTACGGATTGCGATATGATTCAGGAACCAATTGATCCCTGCGGCAATGGTCATACCCCACACCGCGCCGGATAGTCCGGCGAGATAGACCCCACCTACCATCAGCGGAAAATTAGCCAGTCCGGACCATAGACTTATTTTAGCGACTGTTTTGAAGGCTTCGAAGCCGGACAGCGCACCGATTTGAGCGCCGTTAATAGCAGTAATCAATAAGTAAAGTGATCCTATTTGAAGGAGACCTGAGAGCTGGGGAGCCGCCAGTGTGTGCTCAGCAAGCCACGGGGCCATAAAAAATAAGATCACGGATGTGATGCCGCTCGATACCCATGCGAATGCGCTGGAAATGGCCCGAATGCGTCCTGCCTTTGACGGGTCTGTAGTCCGGTATTGTGCGATAAACTTGGTTGCCGTCATACCTAAGCCGAAGCCGGCAAAAGTACCGAACATCCCTAGAGTGCTCTGTATAATTCCAAGTTCCCCAAAACCCACTTTGCCCAGGAAGCGGGCAACCAGTATTGAAGCAAGCAAGCCCAATCCCCGGGCACTTATTGCCCCCGACAGTGACCAGAAGGCGCCTCGGGCTAACCGATAACCGAGCGGTGAGGCCTCAATCCGCTCCAGTAGCGGACGCAGAAAGAAAGGGCAACCGGCGTAGACTATAGATTTAATGTTCACGCTCACGATGGATCAGTTCCTGAATTACTTCAATATTTCCTTCCTGATACGATATACTCATGCCAAGTTCTTTTTATGCCCTCTGCTAACCCAACCTTTGCCTTCCATCCCATGTCGGACAATTTTGTAATATCGAGAAGTTTCTTTAACATTCCGTCGGGTTTCGAGGTGTCGAATCTCAGCTCGCCTTTGTATCCGACAATATCTTTGACCAGAAGGGCCAGCTCTTTTATTGAAAGGTCCTCCCCCGTCCCGATGTTGACTATTCCGTTGTCATTATATTTCTGCATAAGAAAAAGACAGGCATCAGCAAGGTCGTCAACATGAAGAAATTCACGTTTTGGCGCTCCTGTTCCCCATATTTCTACATATGGCCTGTTTTCAATGTGCGCTGCATGAAATTTCCTTATCAGCGCAGGAAGGACATGAGAATTTTGAAGGTCGTAATTATCTCCGGGTCCGTAGAGATTTGTCGGCATGACGGAGATATAATTCGTTCCATATTGCCTGTTATATGACTGACACGTTTTGATGCCCGCTATCTTTGCCACTGCGTATGGTTCGTTTGTAGGTTCCAGGTAACCGGAAAGCAGGTATTCCTCTTTCATCGGCTGAGGGCAATTTTTGGGATAGATACATGAGCTGCCGAGAAACAAAAGCTTCTTTACCCCGGATAAATAAGATGAATGAATAATATTTGCCTGGATCATCAAATTATCATAAATAAAATCAGCCGGGTACGTATTATTTGCAAGGATGCCGCCTACCCTGGCGGCCGACAGGAATACGTATTCGGGCCTGTTCTCTTGAAAGAAGGCCTCCACATCAGCCTGCCTCTTCAAATCAAGCTCTTTGCTGGTTCGGGTAATCAGATTATTGAAACCTTCGGACTCCAGTCTCCTGGCAAGTGCAGAGCCTACAAGTCCACGGTGTCCGGCAATGTATATTTTCGATAATTTATTCATGATAACTGAAGGTCTTGAAACCTCCGTTTTTACATAAGAGATCTCTCTCAGCTACTTTGATGTCTTCCCGCACCATCTCGGCAACTAATTCATTAAAGCCGACCTTGGGCGTCCATCCAAGTTTTTCCCTTGCTTTTGAAGGATCACCGAGCAGTGTCTCCACTTCTGTCGGGCGAAAATATCGTTGATCGACCTCTACAAGCACCTCCCCTGTATTATTGTCGTACCCTTTTTCACTGATGCCTTTTCCTTCCCATCTGACAGTAATCCCGATTTCGTGGAAAGCGGCTTCAACAAACTCCCTGACAGAATGCTGTTCTCCGGTGGCTATCACATAATCATCAGGGCTGTCCTGCTGAAGAATGAGCCACTGTGCCTCCACATAATCTTTCGCATGACCCCAGTCACGCAAGGAATCCAGATTCCCTAAAAAAAGCTTATCCTGAAGTCCAAGCTTTTTCCTTGCTACGGCCCTTGTAATTTTTCTTGTTACAAAAGTCTCGCCGCGTATCGGAGACTCATGGTTGAAGAGAATGCCGTTGCAGGCGAAGAAATTATAAGCCTCGCGGTAATTCGTCGTGATCCAATAGGCATAGAGTTTTGCAGCGGCATAGGGGCTTCTCGGATAGAAGGGGGTTTTTTCACTTTGCGGCACTTCCCGGACTTTCCCGTATAATTCCGAGGTCGATGCCTGGTAAAAACGTGTTTTTTTCTCCAAATGCAGTATCCTGATTGCTTCAAGAAGTCTCAATGTCCCAAGCCCGTCTGAATTCGCAGTGTACTCGGGCGTCTCAAAAGAAACTTTCACATGGCTCTGTGCTGCAAGGTTGTAAATTTCGTCGGGCTGCACTTCCTGAATTATGCGGATAAGATTGGTCGAATCCGTAAGGTCTCCGTAATGAAGCACAAGATCCAATTCTCTCTCATGGGGGTCCTGGTATAAATGATCAATCCTGTCCGTATTAAAAAGGGACGCCCGCCGTTTAATTCCATGTACAACATAATCTTTATGAAGCAGGAATTCCGCAAGGTATGCTCCATCCTGACCGGTGATGCCGGTAATAAGCGCTTTTTTCATGCAAAAACTCTCCTTATTTTCATTTGAATTTTCATTTAACGGTATTATCAAGCAGGCGGAGAAGCTCTTCCGCCTTCTCCCGCATGAGGCCCTTATCACTCTTTGCCTCCACATTAAGACGAACCAACGGTTCCGTATTGGAACAGCGAATGTTGAAACGCCATTGAGGGAACTCCATGGAAAGACCGTCGGTGTGATCAACCACCGGCTTCAGTGGAATGTAATGCTGTCCTATCCGCTCAATGGCGGCTGCAGGATTCGCAATTGCCCGGTTAATCTCGCCGCTTACCGGGAAAATCCTCATCCTCTCTCCAACCAGCTTCGACAGCGTCGAGCCGGTCCTGCTAGATCGG
>JAJZPZ010000170.1 GCA_021847795.1 Nitrospirota bacterium | reverse complement strand
GTTATAGGAGGGGGAATCAGATACGATATTCCCTCTTTCCCAAAAGGGGGCAAATATGATATTTCCCCTTAATAAAGGGGGAGTAAGGGGGTTGTTTCTTTTCCTTCCCCGCTTGCTATTGAGTATTCCCCCCTAACCATACTCGTTCTTTTGTAAGGGGGTTGTTTCTTTTCCTTCCCCGCTTGCTATAGTCATATTATAATTGCATATGTACCCGGAAACAGCGCCGCAAGTTGATGCAAAGCCGCTTTTGCCGGTATAATAGAAATGTAAGAGGATTGCAGGCAGCAAGATAAGACTTTGCAGTAAACCAATGGATTCATCAAAAAACCTTCGCATTATGACCTATAATGTCCACAGTTGCATCGGCAGTGACGGCAGGTTTTCCACATTTCGCATTGCAGATGTCATTGCGCAATACGAGCCGGACATTGTTGCGCTGCAGGAGCTCGATGCAGGACGGATACGCACAGGAGAGGTGCACCAGGCCAGGAGAATAGCAGCGCATCTCAAGATGGATTTTCATTTTCATCCCTCGCTGAGGATCAGGGAGGAGCAATACGGCAATGCGATCATGAGCCGCCATCCGATACGCCTGGTGCAGGCAGGGGCACTGCCTACCTTTACCCGCCGCCTCCTCGAAAAACGCGGGGCATTGTGGACCGCCATACGCTTCGGCAACAGGGAAGTGCAGATCATCAACACCCACCTGGGCCTCCAGAGACAGGAAAAAGTCCTTCAGGCCGAAACGCTTCTGGGCGTCGAGTGGGCGGCCCATTCCCTGTGCCGCCCGCCGCTTGTCGTATGCGGGGATTTCAACGCAATCCCCCTGTCGCCGGCATACCGCAGGTTCCGCAGGGTGTTCCGTGATGCACAGCTTTCCGTGGGCGGATACAGGCCGAGGAACACATGGCCGAGCCGTTTCCCCTTTTTCCGAATCGACCATGTTTTTACAAACCATGAGGTTGCCGTAAGAAATGTTGAGGTTCCCCGCGACAGGATGACCCGGGCCGCCTCCGATCACCTGCCGCTCATTGTCGATGTGAATTTCAGCTGAACCTGAGCATCACAACCAGGGGGATGCCCTGCCATGAAACACATACTGAAACCAGGCCGTAATTGCTGGAATATCCGGGAAACAGAAGAAACCGGGCTGCTTATCGACGGCCGCGATTATTACCTGGCCTTCTATGAGGCGTCTAAGAAAGCCCGCCGGTATATCCTTATCTCGGGCTGGCAGTTTGACAGTTATGTAAGGTTGCTGAGGGGCAGCGATGCAGAAAGCCCTTACGAGGACACACGCTTCCTGCCGTTTCTCAACAGTCTCTGCGAGAACAACCCCGATCTGGAGATTTACATACTGGCCTGGGACTTCCACATCATTTTCATGATGGAGCGGGAATGGATGCAGGACTGGATATTCAACTGGTCGGCAAACAGCAGGATACATTTCCTCTTTGACAACAACCATGCCATAGGCGCAAGCCAACACCAGAAATTCGTGGTAATCGACGGGCATGTGGCATTTATCGGGGGCATGGACATCTGTGACAACAGGTGGGATGACAGTCGGCACAAGGCGTATAACCCCTACAGAACGGATTCGGACAACAAACAGTACGGGCCCTATCACGATATCCAGACATATCACACCGGTCGCCTGGCTCTGCAACTGGCTGATCTGTTCAAGGGCCGCTGGCAGCATTTGACAAACAGCATACTTGAGCTCCCCGAAGCACCTGACCATTATGACCCCGGCATCGCGCAGGGGCTCTCCATCTCCACGGACCGTGTCGCTTTAAGCCGCACATACGGGAAAACCTTCGGCAACACGCAGGGTTCCATCGTTGAGATCAGAAATCTCTATCTCGATGCCATCCGGGCGGCGGAAGAACTCATCTACATAGAGAACCAGTATTTCAGCTCCTATGCTGTCTACACCGCCCTGGTCGAGAGGATGCAGGCGCTCAACAGGCCAAAACTCCAGATCGTCATTATTCTGCCCAAAAGACCGCAGGCCATCCTCGAAGAGATATCCGTGGGTATCACGCAATCACGGATACTGCGTTCCCTGAGGGACCTTGCCTCTCGGACCGGCCACTCCCTGGGCATATACTATACGGCTGCAACTGCCGAGGATGGAATGGAAAAGCCTGTTTACATCCATTCCAAACTCCTCCTGGTGGATGATCGTTTCCTGAGTGTCGGGTCGGCAAATACAACAAACCGCAGTTTGGGAATTGATATCGAATTGAATATTTCCTGGGAAGTCGCCTCCCTGCTGCAGCATCAACTGGTCCGTTCGATCAGGCAGGCCCGCATCACGCTTCTCGATGAGCATTCAGGAGTAAGCCGGTGCAGGGATTGCAGCAGCCTGGGCAGAATAAAGGGGCTGGTCGACCAGCTCAACAGCCTTGCGGACCAGCCCGGTTACCGTCTCCGCCGGCACGGGATGGACACTTTTTTCGACGACAGCGAATGGCTCAAAGCACTGGAGCCCGGAGCGCTTCCCTTTGATCCGGAAAGGCCGTACATCGAGGAAGACCTTTATGAGATATTCTCCCCCAACGGGAGCTCCCTCTTCTCCGAAGGGATAACTTTGCTCAGGAAATGGCTGAACAAACCAACAGGCCCTGCTGATCCTGGAAAACCTCCGCAATAAACAAACAGGCCCCGGCAGATTATGGTCTGTCCTACGGCCAGAGCTCGCGCAGGTCAGCCGGCATTATCCGCTTTATGTCCTCAATCTCCCCATCTGTGACCTTTTTCGAGAGAAACCTGAAAACAGCGCGGACCACTTCTTCGGGATCAATATCAGGATCATTCCGGAAAGTACCGCTGATCCTGTCTAAAAAGGCTTCCCTGTCCATTTTCCTCACCGCCTTTCCGTCGGGTTTCCAGCCGTCGTAGTAGACGCCCCTGATCAGCATCGGTAATTGGGCGCCGAGATGTGCCGTCTCCTCCAGTGTCAGCCGGTCGCGGAGCGCCTGCAATGTTGCGCGCAGGGCCAGATAAGCCTTGTGCTTGTCCTGCCACTTGAGTTCTTCGGCAATCTCGTTGAGCCAGACATGGGCCTTTTGTATCGCAGGCTCGAATATCTCGATTTCCATTGTCTTCATAGAAATATCCCTCCTTGCATTTTATTGCCTGATTAAATGGTAAGGCGGACGTAAATCTTGAAATCTCGCAGGAGAATACCCGGCAGCTGAGGACAGCAGGAAAGAGAACGTCCTTTCGATAAACCTTCCTGATTAAAGGCTATCGCATTTCAGGGGGCCTGTCAATTTTCGCAGGCTGATCATTTCCGGATACCGGCGAAAGACAAAGACCAAAGACATCAGCGTTATCCAGCTGCCATTCATAGGTGGAGGGAGCCGCTGATTCAGGACAAGCTCCCCCGCACTACTTCAATGACTTTTCCGCCGACCCGTATTTCAATCCGCTCATCCTTCTCCTCAGCCTCCAGGAACAGTAGTGACGGCCTGCCGACCTCGTACCCCTGTTCAACCCGTATATTTATCGTGGGCTTGCCGAAGCAGCGATGCTTCACAAGGTATCCGGCCAGGCGCCCTTCGCCCCCCGCCGACAGCATATTCCATTGGACCTCGCCTGTGATATAATCAAAACATCATGGACCTGGAGAGCGATATCAGACGGATTGTCGATTACTTTAAGAGCAAGGACGAGATTTCCGCCCTTTATGTTTTCGGAAGCGCCGCTCACGGCAAAGAGACCGCCGAGAGTGACATTGATATCGCAGTGCTGATCAATGACAGGAGAAAGGGCGGAAAAACCTATGGGGCGTTCGCCAAAACCTATTATGCCGCTTCCCCAAGGCTCTCCAGCCGTCCGGTAGACATCGTGATACTGAACACCGCATCCCCTTTTCTGAAGCATCGCATTATCAAAACCGGCAAAGTTCTTTTCGACAGAAACAGAAAGCTGCGGGTGCGATTTACCGCGGATGCCATCATTGAATACCTCGATTATAAACCCATAGAGGACATCTGCCTCAGGGCCGTAGCCGGCCGATTCAGAAGACACGCCATTGGCAGATAAAGCGCTCATAGGCAGAAAGCTTGAAAGGGCAGAGCACTATCTCAAACAGATAGGGCTGAAAAAAGACCCGGGCATCACTTTGTTTGTTAAGGACAGCGATCTCCAGAGTATCATCCTCTTTAATCTCATCCAGGCGATTCAGGCATGCATCGACATAGGCTCGCATATAATAAGCGATTCCGAATGGGAAACGCCTTCAACTCAGGCGGAAATATTCGAAATTCTTGCCTCCAGGAAGATCATTACCAAGGCCCTTGCCCAAAAGATGATCCGGATGGCCGGCTTCAGAAACAGAATAGTGCATGAGTATGAAAAAACAGATATGAGAATCGTACACACGGTCTGGAAAAAGCATAGTGCTGACATAGGTCGTTTTTGCAGGGCAGTAGTGGTGAAATACAACCTATAAGATGTCCTCTAATTTACCATGAATATACCGCTTCCATCTCGACCTGGTCGTTTCTCGAATATCTTCCGAACAGGGATTGCGGCGGGCCATCCAGGGAAAGCGCAGTAACACCCGTTTTCCACGAATCGGTGAAGACATAATATGCACTTGCCTTTGTCATGCCCGAACCGTGCTCCGGGTTGTATGCGATATTCAGGTTCGTTTCGACCTTCTGGTTCATCCACCCGACTTTAAGATTTGCCCATAGTATGGTTTCAAACATCCTGTCATACAATGTGTCCGGCCTGTTGAAGATCACGGTCTGCTGTGCCTGCATGGTCAGCAAACCATCTTCAAAAAGGCGATAGTCCGCCGCTATGCCGTAGACCTGAAGACCGGGCGCAGGTTGTACCCGTGGAACAGGTTGAACGCCCATTCTGTTTCGCCCAGCCGCTGCATGCGAAATCCGATGGACCCGTTTTCGAGCTTCTTCGGGGGCAAACCGGGTTCCTGCGGCGCGATCTCTGCGCCGGGGACTTTCGACAGGCTTGGATCAGCAGGGACAATAGCCCAGCGCTCATTCGGCTTTGGCAGGCGGTAGGGCACGAGCCATGGGACCCATACAGCCTGGTACGACCATCCACCTTTATCCAGAGCTGCGGAAACAGAAGGGACCCCGATTTTCCGGTCTTCAAGGGACCGGAAAATAAACCGCGTATAATCCCAGGGGTTGAAAAGATCGTTCACCGTGTATTCATCGAGCCTCCCCCAGGAAAAACGCTGTATGCCTATCCTGAAATCGACATTGTTAAACGAGTGCTCTACATAGAGTTCCTTGAATTCCAGGTAAGGGGTATTGTCCTGGTAAACGTCGTCATAGTTCTTGAAGAGCGAGTGGTCCCTGCGGGGGCCGCGCACAGTCCCGTCACAGCCCCCTTCGAGCCACGAGCGGACGCGCCAATCCGATTTCTGTATATCGGCCTTGACCCTGCCGGTCAGGTCCGGGGTCCTCGTTCACGCTCTGCTCATTGAGCCTGACCACTCCACGGGCACTTAACCTGCCGAAAACTGAGACCGAATCCCCGGCATACACGGGAGAGGCGAGGAGCACCGCGAGAAGCGGACTGCCTATTAAGAGAATGTTGAACATCACGGTTGTTTCGTAAATTCCTGGTCCTTTTACTTTACCACCTCCGGCAAATATGCACTAAAAGACTCCCGGATTTTTTTCGACAGCTCCTTCGCCCTATCCTTGTAAATGCCTCTGCACAAACGTGCCGACGTTACCAAGGACCTGTTTTGTTTCGGGGATTATAGGCGCAAGCCACATGCCGTCCCACACTTACATGTTCGACCATCTGCTGGATTTGCTTGTTATACGCCCTTCTTCATAATTTTCTCTCTCATCTTCGAATCGAATTTTTCTTTGTTTATTATAAACCGTTCATGCCTCCCCTTTGAGATCAGATCGACATCATCATATGCCTCAACTTCGAATAATAACCGCCGTCCATCAACCTCGATAAGTTTTACCTTTGCAGTTACTTCAAAGCCTGGTGGGGTTGCAGCAATATGACTTACGTCAATATGTGTGCCGACAGTCTGTTCACTCGGCCAGTCAAGATAAGTATTTATTGCCTTAATGCACGCCCACTCAAGAAAACCCACCATGAACCCTGTTGCAAACACCTCCGGCATTTCCTGGAATTCAGCCGATTCAGGATAGAGCGCCGGGACGGTCTTTGACTCCGGAATGTGAAATTTGAACTCTGATTCAATCCCGGGCTTCAAGGAATCCTTCATAATTTACTCCTTTCCCTTTTACACATATTATCTATAGGCAATCTTTAAATTCAAATCTGCTTCTTGGCACATTTTTTATATACATGTCCAATCCGGACTGAATTAGTGTTATAGTTCAATTTGGAATACTCCCCGCTATTCTCCCGCTGCTGCAAATACTCCGCCCTTACCGGCGACCAGGCATCGACAGCCTTGCATGCGGCCCTGCCGGTGGTTACGGAATGGACTGCATTGGAAGGGACCGCAATCACCTCGCCGGCCTTCAGGACCGATGATTTCCCTTCGTAAATGAATGTCAATTCACCCTCAAGGACCATGGTTATCTGTTCCGCCTCATGGGAGTGCTCCGGGAACACGGTATCAGGCTTCAGTTCAAAATAAGTAAGCATGGCTTTCTCAAGCGCCACTGCCCACATGGTTGCGCCGGGCACATTTGATCGCAGCAATAAATCTTCTTTTGAATATACTCTGACTCCGCTCATAATCCCTCCTCTTTTCAAGTCATACCCGCCAAAAACAGTGATGGGTGATGCGTAATGAGTGATGAGTTGAAGTACAAAGACTCTTTCTTCTGACTCATCACTTCTCACGCATTACTCTTCACTGCCTCTCATCTCCGCTCCTACTTCTTCCGGTAAT
>JAJZPZ010000169.1 GCA_021847795.1 Nitrospirota bacterium | reverse complement strand
GGTTCAGCCTATGCAGAAATACCACTGATATCTTGAAGATAACGGATTATGAAGGCGATATGCTGATCAGTGAATGCAGTTACAACTATCCAATCAGAGTTCCTGATATATCGAGGGCTGATATAGGATATGACCGGAAAAAAGCAAAGGAACTAAAACGCCAGTACGAATAAAAATGCCCAACGCGTCGATTAATAAGCAGGCAGATGAAACGAAAGGAGGGGTTCCCCCTGCCTTGCAACAACCAGGGTGGGATGATTATCACATATCATCCCGAAATATTAACCGGCTCGGGGTGGTCAAAATTCGGTTATCGCAAGTGGTCAAATTTCGGTTGCTTTTTCCAGGCATTTCACGAGCCTGTCCATATCGGGCTGTATGAATTCGTGAAACACTCTCTTTCCACGCAGCTTTATGAGGAAGGGTATAGCTTACACGATATTCAGAAGTTTCACGGCCACAGCTCGCCGGAAACATCCCTCATTTATACGAAGATTGATGTGCTGAAAAGGTTTAGGAATAGAGGGACGGTTACGGAGATCAAGAAGGCCCAAAATGATCAAGTAGGCTTATTCTGGTGGCTTGCCACAGAAAAAGGGATCAAGCTTTCGAACAAAATCTATTAACTGTCCGAAAAGAACTTCATCGCCAAATGCTTTCGCGGTGACCGCAAATGCAATAACCCCTCGATAAAAGTAGTTCCAGATATCTTCGCGATGTTCATCATGGCGTATTGTCCCGAGCATACCACGCATATGGAACATGGGGGGATTCCCGCCATACATATCCATGATCTGTGGAGATGCAGCATGGACATAACCGGAATATGTTTTACTCAAAGTACGTCGTAGCTCAACTCCACGGCTCGGATCCATTGGTATCCCTTCTTTAATAGCCAGTCATGCAGTAGTTGTTCCATGATAGTTGATTATAATATATCTGAATGTTTCTAAAACGGCATGTTTAAATGGTGTCGCCCAAGCAGGTTGTCTGCCATCCCGCCACTCTCACCTATGCGAGGTCTCCAGCCTGTAAATCAGCCCCATCCTCCCTTCCTTTTTTTCAGAAAGCCCCTGGTAGTGTCATAACATATATGTTATAGTTATCTATGCAATGGATAGTCGAGTATTACAAGGATAGCCAGGGTAAACAGCCGGTACGTGACTTTATCCATTCTCTTCCTGATACGGCGCAAGCGAAAGTTTACCGTACAATGAATCTTCTCAAGGAGTACGGCGTATTGCTGAAAGAACCTTATACGAAGCAGATACGAGGGAAGATCCGGGAGCTGAGGATCACCAATAACCGGGGCGCTGTGAGGATACTCTATTTTACGGTAACTGGCAAACGGCTCATCCTGCTCCACGGGTTTATCAAAAAGACTGATAAGACTCCGGAACGTGAGGTTGAGACTGCAGGAAAAAGAATGAACGATTTTATAGAAAGAGAGGGATAGCTATGAAAGAGAAAGTGCAAAAGAAATATATACGGGGGATGACCCTCGAAGAGGATATCGCAGAGAGGATGAAGGACCCCAAATTCAAAAAGGCTTGGCATGACCTTGACTCTGAGTTTGAACTTTTGGAGAGCATGATAAAAGCCCGTGAAAAGGCGGGTATGTCGCAGGGAGAGCTTGCCAGGAAGATCGGGACAAAGCAGCCGGCACTTTCGAGGCTCGAAAGAGGCGGATTCTCAAAAGCTACTGTCGAGACATTGAAGAAGATAGCGGATGCCCTCGACATGCGCCTGGTCGTGAAGCTCCAGAAGAAGGAACGCCGGGCATAGCAAAAAAGGAAAACGTCTGCGACCCGTCCGCTTTTTTGAAAATCTGCGAAAAGAATGGCTTAAATACGCCATTTGCGGGGTAGGGCAACGGGTTCTAAACCCCTCGTGCCTTTCATGAAAAAACATTGAGAGGCAACAGCTTAAAGCTGAAAACGGAGAAATGACAAGTTTCTCCGTTTTCAGCTGCCCCCCAAAAGTGCCCGTTATTTCTATAACTTACCACTCAAAATGTTCATTGCTGAAGCCGCATGCAGCTTGAATAAGAGCATATCTGCGTGGTATCATTCAATAAATGCGCACACTTCTGATTATCGCCATTGTTTTGTTTTCAGGCCTGGAAGTCCGGGCTGATATTTACAAATACGAAGCAGATGACGGGGTCGTTACTTTTACGAATACCCGGATGAATGGGAACTGCAAGGTTGTGGTGAGGGAGAGCGTACCCCTCCGGAAGAGCGCAAAGTCACTCAAATATGGAAAGGCGAAGGAAACCGCCTCCGGCGCGAATTACAACGGAGAAGATTTTCACGCCATAGCTGAAGAAAAGGCACGGCAGCATAATGTCGATCCCCAGCTTGTGAAGGCGGTCATCAAGGCGGAATCGAACTGGAACCCTTCGGCGATATCGCCGAAAGGCGCTCTGGGACTCATGCAGCTGATGCCGGCTACTGCTACGCTCCTGGGGGTTGTCAATCCTTTCGACCCCGCTGAGAATATTGATGGCGGCACGCGGTACCTGAAATACCTTCTGAGCAAGTTCAGCGGCAATCTTACGCTTGCTCTTGCAGCTTACAACGCCGGGCCGAAATTGGTGGAAAGGAAGGGCGCCGTCCCGTCCATCCCCGAAACCGTAACCTATGTGAAGCGGGTGCTGGCCTATTATTCAGGAGAAGCAGGCGTTGCCTTTAAGGTGAACTCGCAGGAGATACAGAAGGAAATCAAAAGAGAGTACAGCAGGATCAAGAAAATGGTCCTGGAGGACGGCACTTTGCTTTTTACCAATTCCTATCTTGCCCATTCATACCTCGATAAATAAGGATCGGCATGTCAGACACTTTTGAAAAAACACGCGAAGAGATATTAAAACTGAAGGAAGAGAGAAAGGCGATAATTCTCGCCCATAACTACCAGAGGGACGAGGTGCAGGACATTGCCGATTTTGTCGGTGATTCCCTGGAATTGTCCAGGACTGCAGCATCGGTGGATTGCAAGGTGATCGTTTTCTGCGGCGTGCATTTCATGGCCGAAAGCGCATCAATACTGTCGCCGGACAAAACAGTGCTTCTCTCCGAGCTCTATGCCATGTGTCCCATGGCTGCAATGGTAGAAGTCGATTTCCCGAGAGATGTACAGACGACATTCACGGGGTATGCTGTTCAGCCGACCTTCGTTTTTCCCCATGAATTCACTCTCCGGCACATGAAGGCGAAATATCCCGGCGTGCCTGTGGTTGCATACGTCAATACAACCGCTGCGGTGAAGGCCGAGAGCGATATCTGCTGTACATCGGCGAACGTGGTAAAAGTTGTGGAGTCCCTGTCCGGCGACAGGGTCATATGCATCCCTGACAAGAACCTCTCGATGTGGGCGGCGAAAAACACGAGCAAGCAGGTTATCGCATGGGACGGCTTCTGCCATGTGCATGACAGGGTCGTTAAAGACGATATTTTCAAGGCAAGAAAAGAACATCCCAATGCACTCCTCATGGCCCATCCTGAATGCAGGATCGAGGTCCTGGAACTTGCGGACCATGTAACTAGCACGTCGGGAATGCTGAGGTTTGCAAAGTCGTCGGATGCAAAGGAGTTCATTGTCGGCACTGAAATAGGGATCATGCACAGACTGAAGAAAGAAAATCCCGGCAAGGTCTTTTATCCGCTGCGGAAGGACATGGTTTGCCCCAATATGAAGAAGACCACATTGAACAGTGTTCTGAGGGAGCTGAAAGAGATGAAGAATGTAATAAAAGTTCCCGAGGAAATCAGGGTGCCCGCCAAGAGAGCGTTGGACAGGATGCTCGAAATCAAATAGAAACGCAGTCAGCTATGTCCTCCCTTGAGCAAAAAATAACCGACAAGATAACGGCAGATGGTCCGATTAATTTTGAGACCTTTATGGAAATGGCCCTTTATTCCCCTGGTCTCGGTTATTACACGCGGGACTCTGCGCAAATAGGCAGGGCAGGTGATTTTTACACAAGCCCCCATCTCCACCGCATATTCGGGGCCATGATCGGGAGACAGATGGAAGAGATGTGGGACAGCATAGGCCGCCCGGAATGTTTTCATGTCGTTGAAATGGGCGCAGGGATGGGCTATCTCGCAAAGGACATGCTCGAGTACCTGAAAGGAAAAGACCTTTTCCCTCATCTGCGTTACACCATCGTTGAGTTGAACCCGTCGGTGAGGGAAAGGCAGCGGCAACTGCTCTCGGATTTCGCGGATACGACGGGCTGGAGATCACAACTCAATGAGCTGGAAACCTTTTGCGGCTGCCTTATCTCAAACGAACTCCTCGATGCCTTTCCGGTGAGGCTGGTGGAGGTGGACCGGGAACTGACGGAAATCTTCGTATCGCACGACCAGGAGAACGGTTTCAGAGAGGTAAAGAAACCCTGCAGCAAAGAGGTCAGGGACTATTTTCACGAATTCGGGATAGAACTGCCGGAAGGCTACAAAACTGAAGTCAACCTCAGGATGCGGAACTGGCTCGATGAGGCTGCAGGCAGGCTCTCAGAGGGGTTCATACTGACCATCGACTATGGATACCCGGCATGGGATTACTACAGTGAGGACAGGAGCAGGGGAACGCTCCTGTGCTATTACCGGCACCAGGTCAATGAAGACCCGTTCCGGAACATCGGGGAGCAGGACCTGACCGCACATATCAACTTCTCCGCCCTGAAGGCATGGGGAGAGGGCCTGGGACTAAAGACCCTGGGCTTCGGATCCCAGGGCACTTATCTTGTTTCCCTCGGAATAGATGAAGTCATAACCGGGTTCTACGGGGAAAACCCTGATCCCTTTGAGATCGCCAAAATAAAAGGCCTCATTTTCCCCCAGGGTATGGGTGAGTCGCACAGGGTGATGGTACAGCACAAAGGTAAGGGCGAAATAAAACTCCGGGGCTTTGATCTCAGGAACCAGGTAAAAAAACTATAAGCCGAAAGCCTTCAGCCTGCCCATGCTCTTCAGGACATCTTCGGGGCTGTGGGCCTCAATGGTATAGACGCACTCCCTGCCTTTGACCGCAGCAAACAGGGTGGCAAAATCGATGTCCCCGTCGCCTACGGGAAGGTGCTGGTCAGAGCTTTTGTCGTTGTCATGGAGATGCAGTTCTATAATATGCGGGGTAAGGGTTTCAAGCCACTTTTCAAAGGGAATTGACGAAAACAAATTGCAGTGCCCTGCATCGAAACATATGCCGAAATTACCCGACGCCATCTCATCCATAAGCAGTTTAAGGTTTGTGGGCTCATCTTCGAAGATGTTTTCAACGGCGATCTTTGTGCCGATCCCTTGTGCCCGCTCATTCAGGGGCCTCCATGTTTCGATGCTTTTCCTTAACCACAGGTCTGTCTGCAGGGCGTATTTCCATTTTTCATATCCCGAATGAAAGACTATGCACCCGGGCTTAAGGATTTCAGCGATGTCGAGGGTTTGATTAAACCTGGCGGTAGTCACCGCGCGTATCCCGGAATCGACAGCGCCGGGGCAGAGGTCCATGAAGGGCGCGTGAAAGGAAAGAGAAGGCTTGTAATCGAGGGCATCCCTTAATGAGCGTATGGCCTCGGGGGCAACTGAATCAAGGCTGTCGGAATTGAAATAGATTTCCAGGTTCAATTTGTTGCGAAGGATGAAATCGATGTGGTCCCCGATTTTTTCATACGGGACATGAATATGGGGAGAGATCATTTGTCGGACGGAGGAGATGTTTTTTTTGCTTCTGTTTTGGTTTCCGGCTTCTGCTCTTTTTTTGTATCAGCTGATTTATTGTCTGAGCTCTTCTTTTTTTGTTCCGAAGCCCTCTTCCTGTCGGGAGAGGCATAATCAGTAACATACCACCCGCTCCCCTTCAGTACAAAGGTGGTATTGGATATCAGCTTTTTCACCTGTCCGCCGCAGTCAGGGCATATGGCCATGGGCGCATCGCTGAATTTCTGCATCACCTCATGGCATTTGCCGCACTTTTTGCACTCGTACTCATAAATCGGCATATATTCCGTCTCCTGTTTTAGTGTAACATATAAATATACTCAAGCAGGGGCGTTCTGGTCAAGGGAATGCAGCGGACAGCGACGATAGACAAGTTTTATTTGACTTTATCAACTATTTTTTGTTTAAATATCAATTCCAAATTATTACGGGGGTGACAATTAATTATGTATGCAGTAATAGAAGCGGGCGGAAGCCAGATAAGAGTTGCAGCAGGTGACACGGTAAGTGTCGACAAGATGAGCGGTGACGCAAACACTGAAGTATCTATGGACAAGGTCCTTATGATCTCGGACGGTGAGAATACGGTTCTGGGCACTCCCTATGTGAAAGGCGCGAGCGTGAAGGCTGAGATAATCGGCACGGCTAAAGGGGACAAGGTCATGGTGTTAAGGACAACATCTAAAAAGGCCCATAACAAGACAGTAGGCCACAGGCAGCAATACACGACTTTAAGGATCAAAGAAATAATTACAGCTTAGGCGGAGGACAGAGATGGCACATAAAAAAGGAGTCGGCAGTTCAAGAAACGGCCGCGACAGCGAATCAAAAAGACTGGGCGTGAAGAAGTTCGGCGGGCAGTTTGTCCGTGCAGGCAACATACTAGTCAGGCAGCGCGGAACAAAGTTCCATCAGGGGTCCAATGTCGGAAAAGGCACGGATGATACCCTCTTTGCGCTTGTAGACGGGGTCGTTAAATTTGAGAGGAAGGATAAGACAAGAATGAAGATCAGTGTTTATCCTCTTCCGGAAGCACAGGCAACGGTCAGCGCATAACAACCGGATTTACATTGAGAACAATACAAGGGCAGGTCTCAGTGACCTGCCTTTTTTTATTGAAACAACTTCTTTAAATATCACCACAGGGGAGCTGAGGGAAACTCTAAATTCTAAGCGCCGGATTCTAAACAAATTCAAAATCCCAAACGCAAGTCT
>JAJZPZ010000168.1 GCA_021847795.1 Nitrospirota bacterium | reverse complement strand
GTTGGCTTCAAATATGATAAATTTCTGGATAAAAAATCACCCGGTATTGAATCCGTTTTTTGCTGATTACATCTAAAGCAAGAGCAAACTAAATTCCAATCTGAATTATCGCCGCCCTTATTGAGTGGAATAAAATGGTCAATAGTTAATTCATGTATGCTCTTGCGATCCTGACAATATTGACAAGTCATATCAGCCTTAAGGCATATTTTCTCTTTAAGTTTTCTGCTTATTCTCCCTCTCATAGCCGATGTTGTTGTTCCTTCCTCGACCACGTCAACGTCTAAATATTGCCATAGATTATGCCGCGATAATTCCTTGTCTAAGGTGGCGAATATGTTGTTTTTCAAACTTATTTGTTTACCATATTGAAATTCTATAAAGCCGGGGATGAACCATTTAGCACCATCATCAAAAGGTACAACCTTTGTTTCTTTTTCATTAAAATATTTCAACGCATCTTCTCGATTTACAGGCATGTCTGCGCCTAAATATATCTGTGCTATTTCAAAGTCTACATGCCAGATTCCGGCATGATTGCAGTCGTGGTAAAGATAGTCCCACAAAAGCTTATAAGGGCCTTTTAGTGATCTTATGAACTGCTTTTTATACTTTTCTGTGTCAGTAAATCTTTTTGCCATTTATCCCCTTGCCGAGTGCATTACACGGCCTCCCTGCTTACCACCCTATACCGCCCCTTGAGCGCCTTCCGGCACGATCTGCAAGCGTTCTCCGCCCTGACCCATACATCCTTCGTCTTGCTCCCCGCATGCGCCAATTTGCGCTGTATGCGCTTTACATCGTGGGTACTTTGGCAGGTGGTGCAGGTCATGAGTTCACCGCGGAATCGAATAAACCTGAGCGCTCTTTCACCACGTTTTCAAGATTGCTCTTTGCCTGTTTCCAGTAGGACTCTTTCAGTTCTACCCCGAGAGCTTGCCGGTCCATTTCAAGCGCAACATACATTTCACTCCCAATCCCCGCAAAAGGGGTCAGGATAACATCGCCTGGATTAGTCCAGAACTGATAAGCGCGGCGCGGGATATCTAAGCTGATAGGGCAAATGTGACGCTCGTCACTGCCATCGCGAGCAGCGCGGTATTGTAGGGTTTCAGTCTGCCGCACATCATCCCATACCGTAGTTGCCCATTTCCTAAACCGTTCATGTGACAATACGCCTTTTGTGGGTCCGTTTTCTCCGTAGTATTCCTCAAGGCCATAAGGCTTTTTACAGGGCTCAGGATTTTCTCCGGGTTTGCGAAATGCCTCTAAAAAATCAGGTAGACCGGCCCGGCACATAGATGAGTCCTTCATGAGTTGTTTGTGCATGAGCCCGAGTGCTTTTGTCCTTGTGGCTTCTATTAAAGGGTCTTTAGGGATAATATGCTCCGAGTGCCATATAAATCCGTGCTTTTGGAATAAGCGTATAAGATCGCCTCTAAAGTCTTTCAGACCGATATATCCATCGCGCTCTTTCATGGCTGGAATTGTCATGCAGTGAACAGCCATAATGCGCCCAGGCATTAAAACCCGGTAAAGTTCATTTACAATAAAATCGAAATGATGGTAAAACTCGCCATCCCATTTGCAGTTGCCGAGATCCCTGTCAGAGTCGGAGTATGTGTATAATGATGAAAAAGGCGGTGAATATATAATGTGATGTATTTTATTGTCAGGAAGCCCCTTTAAAACTTCACAGGAATCCCCATGATATAAAGCGTATCCTTCGCCGATGGCCTGATTAATAACTTTCATTGAGATATGATCCTTTTTTTATTTTGCTCATCGTAGTCCTATGGACTTTGTATTCTCTTGCAAGATCGCACACCTTCTCGCCATTGCTCAGCCTTCCCTTGATATGCACCAGATCAGCCTCATTGATTTTTCTTAATCTTTCCGATATCTTGCCAACCCATGTTATTTGCCGTCCTTTATGTGCATTGCTCATTTTTTGGCGCGTTGCAATACTATGAACCCTTCCCCTGCTTGCATCCCCTATCTTTTTTAAAGACTCAGGAGAGTGCTTTCTCCCTATCCATGTCTGTCTCATTTTCTCCCGTGCCTCTTTGGGTAGATCGGGAACGCCATCTCCGCCACTGGTATTATTGGTGAGCCTGCAACCACACCGTTTTGCATATTCAATCCAGTATCTTTCCTCGAACTGCCAAGGCCATGCTCCCCTGATTTCTTCAATAATCACCATTTCAGGCTTTAACCCTTTGGCTTTTAGAGATTGCAACCAGTGTGATCTATGGCAGTTAGATTTCTCATTCATGTGATTTTGCAATCTTTCCTTCGGCCTTGTGGTTTTGCCAATATAGCGAAACTCTCTTGTTTCAGGATCAATTAATGCATAAATGTAAACAGTTTTTAATTCAGCCATGACGGTATGATCATCTCCATAGTTGGCTTGTATTCGCTCTTGTCCCTGGTTATACCCTTGATGTTTGTTTCATTATAAACGTGCATGTGCTTCACCATTTCCTCTGCCATTTTGGTTGCATCACTCTCCTTTCTTTTAATGTTCTCAACTACCGCGCCTTCTGTTTCGGCAGTAATCACATAACAATTAACCTCGTTCTTTTGTCCGAACCGCCAGCACCTGCGCACTGCCTGATAAAATGACTCATAGCTATCGGACAGCCCCACAAAGGCCATATTGCTGCATGATTGGAAATTCAGGCCGTACCCGAAAATAGAGGGCTTGGAAACAAGCACCCTGATCTCACCCGCTGCAAAGGCTATAGCTGATTTCTCTTTATGCTCCGGGGAATCGGAGCCTTTGACTTCCACGGCTCCCGGTATCATCTTTTTGAGCATGTCTGACTCGTTGTTCAGGTTGCACCATACAAGCCACTGTCCGGGCTTTGAATTGACAAGCTCCGCAGCCGTGGCACATCTATCCTCTATGCTCTCCTTACGGGCATGTAGCCTCTCCTGCAATGTCTCAGCATGTACGGCAAAGAGAGTGCCGCTATTGTTTTCAACCTCTACCGTTAATGAGTGCATGTTAAGTGCCGGGAGTACAAAGTCTTTATCCTCATATCCAAGGTCAGAGGGCTTGCGAATCATCACGGCCCAGGAGCATACCCATTTCCAGTAATCAGTAGCAGCATGGCCCTTGAGCCTCCATTTAGAGGTATCCCCACCATCATGGACAAAGAACATGGCAAGCATTTCAGTCCGGCTCATGGCCCCTAAAAACTCCGCATGGTTGCCGAGTTCCATGTAATCATTTGGGGCAGGCGTGGCAGTACAGGCCAGCCGGAAAGGTGTGTTTTTGAATGACTCTATAATGAGAGTGCGGAATTTACCATCGTAAGATTTAAGGATTGAGCTTTCATCAAGGACTATGCCGGTAAAATAAGAAGGGTCAAAATGTTCAAGCATCTCATAGTTTGTTATGGTGATACCGGGCTGAATCTGTGATTGATTCCGGCAGTAATTAACCTCAATGCCGAGATTGTCCTTGCCCATTTTGACGGTCTGGTGCGCAACGGCAAGCGGAGCGAGTATCAGGACATTACCGGGGATGTGCCGGGACCATTCTAACTGCATACCTGTTTTATACAGTCCACAATCTGCAAATATCGCAGCCCTTCCTCGCTTCAGTGCCCACCGGGTTATGTCTCCCTGGAAATCATATAGCGAAGGGCTGATCTCGATATCCCACTGCAATCCGGTAGGAACATCAATAACCGCTTTTCTTTTTAGAAACTCTTTATAGTTCACCGGCTCCCCTCATAATGACTAGAATAAGGCGATTTCCCGTACCCAGCCCTCTTGTGTTGATGCCCCTTAGTAGAGCGCGTCTTATACCGCTTGTCCCGCCCATCACCGAAGATGAATTTATGCAGCCCTTCCGTGGTGCAGCGGAATCCGCATTTGGTGCAAGTTTCGGTGGTAGGGTTGATCATTCCGATAGCACAGGTTTTCATGTTTTTTAGCTCACGCTCCAGCTCCAGCTCCCGCTCCTGCTCCCGCTAATGCTCCTGCTCCAGATCATGCTCCCGCTCCCGCTCCTGCTCCAGCTCCAGCTCCCGCTCCTGCTCCCGCTCCTGCTCCAGATCATGCTCCTGCTCCTGCTCACGCTCCAGCTCATGCTCCCGCTCCTGCTCACGCTCCTGCTCCAGATCATGCTCCCGCTCCCGCTCACGCTCCAGCTCATGCTATTTTCGTAACCTATGCAAAGGATTGTGGCTTTCATTTTTGACCCCTCGGGAGCGCAAGGCCAAACGGAGAAGCGTCAATTAACGCTGCTCTGTTGACAATTACGGGGACATCGGGATAGGGCTCAACTTCGTTAAACACCCCGCTTTTCAGCGCATTTGCATGCCTGCCGGTGTCGGCAATCCAGGCGCATTGATCGAGGATGAGTTCAGAGGGGGTAATGCCGACAAGCCGGCCCGTGAAATAATGAGTAACTGTCCGTATAAAATAAGCAGTTCCGATCTCATAGGGATAAGTTTCGCTTTTTGGTTGGTGAGGGACCAATGAGTCCTTCCTTACATATTCGATGTCGTCAATTTTCAATGTTTCTGGTTTTGGCATTTAACCCTCCGTCTCGGTTCTTTTATTGCCCTTAAAAAGGGCTTTCTGCTGCATAAACTGTATCCAAATGGGTACATGTAAAAAATCCCGACACTTCGGGCAAAAAAAGAGAGACCTACATCTTTATAGGCATCCACTTGAAAAACTCCTGTATGGTCTTTAGCTTGGCTTCTGCCTCATCCGCCCGGCGCTTTTCCGCTTCGGCCTGTATCTCCCATGCTTCCCGCTTCGGCTTTAACTCCTGGCCTGTAGCATTTACCCTCCTATGGGAAGCCGTGGTTACAAACTTCCCTTTACTTCCCATGCCTGAAAAAGCAAAAAATATAGGCATGTTATTTCTTCAACAGATATTTTTCGAGCCTTTCCCAGTGACGAACATTGGTGTTTTTTTTCTTGATCATGCGCCAGAGGGTTGTATAAGAAATGCCACTCTCAGAAGATATCTGCATAAGTGTCCCCGTTTTGAGCTTTTTATTAAGTTTTCTCAAAAGTTCCTTTGTCATGGGTTTTATGTTAATTCATATCTGGATATTTGTCAACCCTTATTTTTATACAGGAAATTCCCATATGAATGATAATACTGTGTTATATATACATGTGCAAAAGAAACGGCCTATAGATTTGGAATTAAGGATGTGGTTAAAAGAGGCGGGATAAGCCCTTTCCGCCATTGAATAAAAGGACTGATTACACTTGCATGAAAAGATGCCAAGCGCAGGGAAGCCTGTATACTTATTGCAAGGAATTGTGCAGTTATTAAAATAACAGATAATGTAAGTAGGAGCACCTAGCCCTGTCCAGGTGATGCTTCAGTCTCTTTTTTTAAAGATCACCCTCTAACAACAATCCTATAATATCCGCCTCACAATCGCTTGTAAAAAATAGATTCAGATATGCATTTTCTTGTTGACTTTTGGTATTCAGATATGGATAATAAACCTCAACGTTTAACAAAACTGTATCCAAACGAAACAGGAAACAGGAGGCTGAGAATGAACGCAGAAATCAAAAACAGATTCACCGGAGCGGTGATCGTTCCGGCAGGTAAATATGAATCGCTTAAACATGCAGTCGAGGAAGAGAAGGCGAACCTTCGCGGGGCGAACCTTCGCGGGGCGAACCTCGGAGGTGCGGACCTCCGCGGGGCGAACCTTGCAGGTGCGAACCTTGCCGGGGCGTACCTTCGCGGGGCGGACCTCGACGGGGCGAACCTTGCAGGGGCGTACCTTCGCGGGGCGAACCTTCGCGGGGCGTACCTCGACGGGGCGAACCTCGTCGGGGCGAAAAACTATAAGGATTCCCATGATTTTTTTGCCGAACTGGTGAAGCGAAACTTTCCTCTCTTCACGGCAGAGGAATGGGTTGTTGCGAGGCAAATTGCGGTGCTCCGCATCTGCTGGGGTACTATCATCAAGCGCCATGCCGAACATGCCGAGAGCATGTTTGGGAAGCTTAAGGATGTAGGCTTCGGGGAATTTCTGACGAAGTTCAATGAGGAGTGGTCATGAACTACCCCATAAACACAATCACCGGAGCCGACCTTGACGCACTCGCCGAGGATAACTTTCCCATGCCTCCAATTATAGATACCGCTGAACTGGACAAGAGCCTGGATTTCTTGGCGCGGCTCAAGTGTCCGTGGAACGATTGTACGGAGTGCTGCAAGGATTACAAAGAATGCGACGGGAAGTGTTCGGAGCATGAAAATAATAGCAAAGGAGATAGGTAATTATGGCGATTCGCGGATACAAGGGATTTGACAGCAATCTTAAATGCAGGGATTTTCAGTATGAGGTAGGCAAGGAGTACGAAGAAAAAGAGGCCATAGCCTGTGAAAAGGGTTTTCACTTTTGCGAGAATCCCTTAGACGTATTCCGCTATTACTCCCCAGCTAAAAGCAGATTTGCAGAGGTTGAAGGAGGTGGAACAACCGACAAACATAATGATGACAGCAAAGTCGCTTGCACAAAAATAAAGATCAGTACCGAGATTGGTCTCAAGGGACTTATTGAGGCTGGCATGAAATTTATGTTTGAGCGGGTTAAATGGGGAGAGAAGGATACTCCGCAGACCCACGGGGATTCCTCGGCAGCGCAGACCCACGGGAATTCCTCGGCAGCGCAGACCCACGGGTATTACTCGGCAGCGCAGACCTACGGGAATTCCTCGGCAGCGCAGACCCACGGGGATTCCTCGGCAGCGCAGACCCACGGGTATTCCTCGGCAGCGCAGACCCACGGGTATTCCTCGGCAGCGCAGACCCACGGGAATTCCTCGGCAGCGCAGACCCACGGGAATTCCTCGGCAGCGCAGACCCACGGGAATTCCTCGGCAGCGCAGACCCACGGGTATTACTCGGCAGCGCAGACCCACGGGAATTCCTCGGCAGCGCAGACCCACGGGGATTCCTCGGCAG
>JAJZPZ010000167.1 GCA_021847795.1 Nitrospirota bacterium | reverse complement strand
TAACAAGTTACAAGTAACAAGTAACAAGTTAAAGACTAAAGACTCCAAAAACTCGTCACTTGTCACTCGTTACTCGTTACTGTCTTCGGACTTGTCACTGTCTTCAGACTTGTCACTGTCTTCAGATCCTTTACTTGTTACTCGTCACTTGTTACTTGTTACTGATAAAGTTACTCGTTACTCGTTACTCGTTACTGATAAGGTTACTCGTCACTGACATGCCGGTATTTCATTATAAGGGATATAAAACCGATGGCTCTCAAGCCGCCGGAGCCATAGAGGCCGATGGCCTTCAGGATGCGATCGCAGGTGTTAAAGAACTCGATATCTTTCCCAAAGAGGTCAATGAATATGCGCACAAAGGCAGGAAATGGCATGGCCTCGGAAATGATAAGGACCTCCTGCCGCATATAACCAGACAGCTCTCAACGCTGCTCTCATCAGGCGTCCCCTTAATGGAGGCGCTGAAGTCCCTGTCCGATGAAAATAAGGGGTTCTGGCAAGGCCTGCTCGTCGCGGTCAGGGAGCGCGTATCCGCAGGCTCCAGCCTGTCCCGTGCCCTGGAGGAATACCCGGAAATTTTTCCGTCTTTTTATGTGAATATGGTTGCGGCCGGCGAACAGAGCAGCACGCTTGACAGGGTACTTGCAATGCTTTCCGATTTCCTTGATAAACAGAACGCGATAAAGGAAAGAATAAGAATCGCCCTGATATATCCTGTTCTTATGATATGTGTAGGTTTCGTTGTTTTGGTCTTTCTCTTTACCTTTGTCATCCCCAAGATAGTCCGGATTTTTGAAAACTCAAAAAGCTCCTTGCCTTTTATAACCGTTGTCCTTATAGGCATCAGCAATCTTTTCCTCCACTATTGGTGGCTCATGGCCGGCATTCTGGCCGCCCTTGGATTCGCTGCCCGGAAAGCGCATCGGAACCGTAGGGATATGCTCGACAGGTTCAAACTCAAACTCCCCGGCGGCATCCTGCAGAGCCTTTACTATGCCCGCTTTGCACGGACCCTTGGTTTTTTGCTCGACGGAGGTCTGCCGATGCTCAGGTCCCTTGAACTCTCTGCAAAGGCAATAGGAAATATGGCGATTGAAACCACTATGAAAGCAGCCGGCAAAAAACTTGCCGAGGGTGGCCGGCTTTCCGCGTCACTCAAAGGGTTCCCCCCTGTTTTGCTGCAGTTGATCTCAACGGGCGAAAAGGGCGGCAATCTGGCCGAGGTGTTGAGCAAGGCCGCCGATTCCTATGAGGATGAATTCGGGAGGAGAGTTCAGAAAGCTCTCTCATTGCTTGAGCCGGCCATGATCCTGCTGATGGGGCTTCTCGTGGGGTTCATTGTCCTTGCCGTGCTGCTGCCGATGTTCCAGATGAATCAATTGATAAAATAAAGAAAGGATGGCCGATAATTATGAGGAATACAAGAGAAATAACGTGTGATTACAGCAGTGGCCGCAATCGGTTTTCAACCCTCAACCTCCAGCCTTCAACCTTTGCTGCAGGTTTCACGCTCCTTGAAATAATCGTGGTTGTTTTCATCCTGAGCCTCCTTGTCGCCATCGTGGCTCCCAGGATAATGGGGAAGACGGACGACGCTAGAATTGCGGAAGCCAAGGTGCAGATAAGAAATTTTGAGACCGCCCTCAAGCTGTTCAAGCTTGACAACGGCTTCTATCCAGACACGGAGCAGGGGCTCGATGCATTGATAAAAAAACCGGAAAAGGGGAGGCCCTGCACTAATTACAAGGAAGGCGGTTATCTCGAGCAGAAAAAAATCCCTTTGGACCCCTGGGGAAACCCGTATGTCTACGCATCCCCGGGCCTTCATGGTGATTTCGATATCATAAGCTTTGGCGCGGACGCCAAAGAGGGCGGCGAAGGGAAGGATGCGGACATTACCAACTGGGCGCTATAAAAACAGTGATGAGTGATGAGTAATAAGTTAAAGGATAAAGACTCACCGTCTTTCAACTCGTCACGCATCACCCATCACTCATCACTGCCGTTGGGTTTTACCCTCATCGAATTGCTGGTAGTAATATTCATCTTGTCCCTTTTTGCAGCAGTGGTTTTCCCATCTGTTTACACCCTGGACGGCGATGTCGTAAAGTCTGAGGCGAATAAAGTTGCTTCTGTGCTCAGGTACCTGAACGACAGCGCAATATCAACAAAGGAAACCTGCTCCTTAAAAATCGATTTCAAAGAGGGCGCCATTTCATGGAAAGGGCCTGACGGCGAGAGAACAGAAAAGCTTAAAAGCCTTGAATATATAGAGCTGCAGTCGCGCGGAAAGGTTCAGGACGGGCAGGTAATATTGTTTTTCGGCCCGCTGGGGATACAGGAAGACCTCATATTCGCATTGCGCTCGAAAGATGAGGGCATGACCGTGGAGTTTAACCGGTTGAGCGGAAGGGTGAAAATAGTAACGAATGATAAGTGACATGAAAGACAGTAACCATAAAGACAGTAACAAGCTACAAGTAACGAGTAACGAGTTAAGGACGAAAGATAAAGACTCGTTACTGTCTTCGGATCCTTTACTTGTTACTCGTCACTCATTACTCGTTACTGATAAGGGTTTTACTCTTCTTGAGGTAATGATATCCATTGCGATCATCGGAGGGCTCCTGACCACGGTTATTTACACAATGAACTACCACCTCGGCATTGCTGAAAGACACGAGTTTCTCACTGTGGGTACCCTGCTGGCAAAGGATAAGATTTCAGATATGGAAAAAGACCAGGTAAAGGAAGAGGGTGTTTTCCCGGAACCTTATGGAAGTTACCGGTTTGTGACGAATATAAATGAATCCTCTTTTCCGGGCCTGCCGGAGATCTCGGTTACTGTCAGCAACGGCAAAGACAAAGTAAAGCTGACGGAATTAATAGCCGGCAAGAAACAGTATGAAAGACAGTAACCTTAAAGACAGTGACGAGTTACAAGTAACGAGTAACGAGTTAAAGACTAAAGACAGTGACGAGCTACAAGTAACAAGTAACGAGTTAAAGACGAAAGATAAAGACTCGTTACTGTCTTCGGATCCTTTACTTGTTACTCGTAACTTGTTACTTGTTACTGATAAAGGGTTCACTCTTCTTGAGGTGCTGGTGGCTTTTGCAGTTTTGTCCATTATCCTGATCGCACTTTACAGCACTTTTTTCCTTTCCCGTAAAGCCATGGAAGGAATCGATGATTCCATTGTAAAGCTTCAGGAATGCAGGATGGCTCTTGATGTCATGGGCAGAGAGATTGATTCGCTCGTCTTTCGCGATGGGGACAAAAACACGGCCTTTAAACTGGATGACAGGGATATATACGGCAAACAGGCATCGAGAATCGTTTTTACCTCCTTGTCTCCTCTTATTCCCGGACTGTCTTCCGTATCCTATTCAGTGGAAGAAAGAGATGGGAAACTGGTTGTCCTGAAAAGGATGAACTCCATAAATGACCCTGACAGCGACACTAAAGAGGTTGAGATTGCAGAGGACATTGAGGGCTTTACGATAGAGGCCTGGGACAACGGCAAATGGAGCAAGGTATGGAACGCGCAGGATACCCGCAAGGTTCCGGAAGAGGTGAGAATTACCCTGACCGTATCGGTAAGGGGCAGGCCTGTATCTCTGTACGAGACGGCGCGACCCGGAATAGGCAGGCCCCTGTGAATAATAAATGCAAGCCGCAGAATGAAAATGCAAAGCCGGGGAGTTTTAACGCTTGCAATGTGCAGGTGTCGCTTTCCGATTCCGGGGGCATGGCCCTCATCATAACGCTTGTCATCCTCACTCTTCTGACTGCCCTTGTTGTTGAATTTGCATACGGGGTCTACATCAACACGAATGCCCTCAACAACTGGCAGGAGTCGCAGAGGCTTTCCCTTACGGCAAGATCTGCTCTGCGGCTTGCATCCGGGGTCATTTCCGGGAATATTGACAACTATTCCTACACCCATCCAGATCTCCTCAAGGACTATAACGGCAGGGCCTTGGCCCTGTCCAGGGACATAGCGACTGTGTACATTGAGGACGAGAGCGCGAAATTCAATCTCAATTCCCTTGTCTATCCCAACGGCATGCTGAATAAAAGCGCCTACGACTCTTTTGTGAGATTGCTTACGGACCTGCGCCTCGATCCGGATATTGCCCCGAGGGTCGCCGACTGGATTGACCCTGATGCTGAAGAGAAGACTGCGGGATCCGAGTTGAAAGCAAAGAACGGATACCTGGACAGCGTTGACGAGTTGCTCCTTGTCCGTGGCATCGACAGGGCGAGCTATGACAGGGTTGCCCCGTATGTTACAATATACGGGAACGGCCTGGTAAACGTAAATTGCGCAGATGTCCCGGTGCTTATGTCCCTCTCGGAATCCATAGATAAAGAAACCGCTGAAAGGATTGTGAGCTACAGGGAAAACACCCCTTTCGAGAGACCGGAAAACATCCTTAAGGTGGCCGGGCTTGAGACTGCAGGGGCCTCCCTGATGGGGCGTATAACGGTGAAAGGAACTGTTTTCCATATAACCTCTGTTGCGCAGGCCGGCCCCATAAAGCGGGTTATCGAGAGCGTGCTGGAAATATCGGGCAGAGCCGGGATTGTTAAGTACTGGAGAGAAATTTAAATTAAAGCTGATGGCAAAAGGCAAGAGATGAAGAGAATAGCTTTTTTCGACCTTAAAGACCAACCGGTAATATACGTAATGGAAAAAAACGGGGGGGACTTCGTTTTGCGGGAAACGGTTCCAGTGATTGCAAAAGATACGGGCGCTTACGGAGTTGAAGGGGCCCTCGGGCATGTCGATGAAACATACCTGAGTCTTCCTTTGGCCTATCTGAATTTCAGAATCCTCGAACTCCCCTTCTCCGACATGGGAAAAATACGGGAAGTATTGCCCTTCGAGCTTGACGGCCTCATCCTCGGCGGCTCAGAAAAGATTGTCTTTGATGCGTGCATCCTGGAAGAGGGGAAAGAGAGCCATAAGGTCCTTGCCGTGTACGTGAGGAAAGATCTTCTGAAAGCGGTCCTGGACGGGCTTAAGGCCATGGGAATCGATGCAAAGGTAGTAACCTCCGTAGAAATGGCACTTGCCCTTGGTTCCTTTTCATCCGGTGACGGCATTACGAAGCTGGCGCTGGACCAGGGCCGGCAGCAGGGGAGTAAGGAGGAGCGGGTACGTGCTGCTGCAAAGGAGGTCCAAACGCCTGCTATAAATCTCAGGCGGGGTGATTTCGCCTATACCGGGGATGACCGGAAAAAGAAAAAGGCGCTGCGTGTGACCCAGGTCCTTGCCCTGCTTCTCTGTGCCGTCTTTTTGTCGGATGCATCGCTGAAAATCGTCTCGGCAAAAAGAGAGTCCTCCGTAATAAAAGAGGAAATCGGAAGGTCTTATGCGAATGTTTTTCCAAATGAAGGGAAGGCTGCAGACGAGCTTTATCAGTTGAGGGCGCATCTTAAGGAACTCAAAGACAAGCAGGGCGCTTTCAGCGGGATGGCCCCGCTCCAAACTCTTCTCGGCCTCAGTTCCGCGGGAGGGCAGGGCATAGTTTTTACCGAAGTGATTATTGATAAAGACAGGATAATCATTAAAGGGGAATGTCCTTCACTGGCGGATGCGCAAAGGCTCAAGGGGAATCTCGATAGATTTCTCACGGGTGTCGGGATTACCGATACCAGGATATCAGCTCAGAACAGGATGGCCTTCACCATCACGGCAAAGGGTGAAAAAATATGAAAATACCCGAAAAAAAGGCGCTCCTCAGGATTTCCGGCTTTGTCTTCCTGGCGGTCTCATGCAGTATTCTTTTTGCCCTGTCCCTGTCTGCGGAACGGGATTTGCGCGCGATGCTGTCCCGGCAAAAGGAGTTCGCTTTATTAAGGGATGAATACCTGTCCCTGAGGGGAAAGGTTGCCTTTGCTGAAAGCAAAAAGAACCTCATGCAGGTAAAGGGGGTTGTCCAGGCAGTTGACGAAATCATGGGGCCCCTGGGAATGAAGCAGAAGATCAGGTCGGTAAAGCCGACAGCGATAAAAGAGATGAAGGACGTGACCGAGGAAGAGGCCGAAGTGCAAATTGAAAAGGCGGACATGAACGAGGCGGTGAACATTTTTTACAGGATAGAAAATGCGCCCATGGCCCTTTCCGTGAAAAGAGCTGATCTCAAGACATCCTTCGAGAACCCCGCACGCCTGAATATCACAATGACCCTTGCCTTGATCAAGCAGAAATGAGATTGCTCCTTTTTATTGCCGGCATTGCTGTTTTCATTGCCGGACTGTGGCTCATTGCAATCCCCGGCAGCTGGGTCAGCGCAGAAATCGAAAAGGCAGCGCAGGGAAGCGCTGTTTCCGTCGAAATCAGCGACCTGCATAAAGGGCTGTTTTACAGCTTCACATCACGATCAATCACAATAAGGAAATCCGGGAAGACCCTCGTCTCCATAGATAAGGTAAAAGCGAAATTCAACCCGGTGGAACTGCTGCTGCTCAGGGTCCCGCTCACCTTCGAGGGGGAAATGGGCGGCGGGAAGATCTCGGGCAGGCTGGCGTTGAAGCCTTTGCAGCGCCGAATGACTGCTGATGTGACCCTGGATAATGCCGATATATCGGGCATCCCGTTCTTTGCGGCTGTGGGGATGAAAGGGAAGGGCCTGATCAGCGGAAGCTATATACATAAGGGAAAAGAAGGTTCGATGAAATTCTCGGTGAAAGACCTGCACCTGGAAGACAACCCGTTTTTCGGCGTTCCCATTCCCCTGGGCATGTTTCATTCAGCAAAAGGCGCCATGACCACCGGCGGAGATACCCTGAAGATCGAATCCCTGGCAATGGAGGGGAAGGATGTGTATGCAAGGATCAGAGGAAACATCTCCGGCAGCAGGATGGATTTAACCCTGGAGCTTATGAAAGATTCCCGATCGCCCGGCTTTTCGGACATCATGCCTCTGATAGAGGGTTTCAAAGTCTCTCCCGGGTATTATGTAATCCCCGTAAAGAACAACATCCCCATGTCACCCGCGATTCTCCTGATTAATCCTCGTCTCGCCTT
>JAJZPZ010000166.1 GCA_021847795.1 Nitrospirota bacterium | reverse complement strand
GGATAAAGCCCGCCTTCTTTACAAGCGCCTCCCTTTCTTTCATATTACTTTTTGCCAGCTCACGTTTTAGTTCCCCGGCATAGTAGAGCGCCCTGTCTAATGAGAATCTTGAAAGGTTGACCATTTTCGGGGCTTTCTCTATTGCCTTGGGCTGCTCCCCCTGCTTCGGAATAAGAGGAAAGGCCTTCGCTTTCCGAGCCTTAACTATTTGTTCCAGGGGCAACGTGAATGCCGGGGGGCCCTTCTCCCGTTGGGCAAAATACGCGTCTTCTTCCGATCCGTCCCGGGGGACCGGTCGGGCTGAGGCGAAGACAGGCGTCGCAGCATATACATATTGCTGATGGGTAGGATAGACGACCATGACATCTCCCTTCTGCTCAAGGTCCTGAGGTACGAGAAAGCTTGCCGCTAATAAAAGTGATATCATATTACTGACCTCCGGTAAGTTCCAAAATCAGGTATTTTTTCCTTTTTTACTACTCTTGTTCTTCCAGGTGTTGCGTATTATCCATGCATAGCTTTTCCTTTTGTCCTCGCTCCCGGCGTTGTAGCAGCCGACCGCCTTCCAGGTGTAGCCGAATCTCTTTATGCAGCCTTTAAGAATCCATGCCCCGGTCCTGACGTTGAAGCAGGGGTCTCCCAGTTCCATCCATCGTTCATGCCCCAGAGTTCCGTACCAGCACGAGTTGATCTGCATCAACCCGAAGTCATAGCTTCCGTTTTTGTTATAGTGGATTGCGCCGGGGTTGTTGCCTGACTCATGAAGGGCTATGGCCTTTAAGAGATCGGCTGATACCCCATACTCGGCTTCTGCTTCTTCAAAACAAAAGGAGTGCGCTGCGGAAGCCCCGATTAAGACCATCGCAAAGGAGATCAGGCTCAGCGTTATGCGGTTAAACACCGACCGCACATGGATCTTTCCGATTTTATCCGATACAACGATTTTACCAGCCATTCCGACCTCCTTTTACCCGGCAACAAAATAGCGGACCAAATCAGGGAAAAAATAGAGGACCAATGCGATAATTCCGGCAAAGGCGTTCACATAAAGCGATGAGACGAATCTCGAAATAAAGAGCAATACGGGAAGCGCTGTAAAAGCCAGGATCCTGCAGAGATACATATCAAATATCCGGTAACTTGCAATAGCAACAATGCCTGAGAAAACCGTATCAAAGAATGAAGGGGACATCAGGCCTTCCTTTCCAGTCCGAGGACCTTCTCTTTCCTTTTGGCAACCCGGAACACGAGGATCGAAAGGAACATGACTATTACCGACGCAATGTTGGCTATGAGCGTCACGATACTTGCCTCATAGAGTGCCCGCTTAAGGTAATTATGGAGAAAATAGAAAAACCTCCTTGAAAAATCCCTGCTGAAGAATTGGAAAAAATATGCTGTTTCCTCTATCCCGGCATCTGTCAGCGCAAACCTGTTGACTCCGTTCAGGACAACAAAAATAAAAAGTGAAAGGCTTATGAGAAAGAGCGCCCTGGTCATGATGACGCTGTTTACGGCTTTTTTGCAGGCCACTCCGGTATAAAAGCTTGCCATGTATATGCACATTCCTGTTGAGAATACGAGACCTGAAAAAGAAGCTGTTTTTGATGTCCAATAAAGAGGAGAACCATCGAGCTGCCAGATCAGGAACTGGGTCCGGGTTTCCGTAAGGTAAGTGTCCTGTACGAAATAGACAATCGCGCCCACGATGACATAGCCGGTAATCCATATCAGGCTGTCATGCCAGGCCGACCTCATTCCAACAGTGGAAAATCCTACTACCTGGTCTAATTTGAGGTAGTCCTCATCCAGTGCTCTGCCCTTTTTCTCCATAAGCTTGAAGCTCTGGATGATCGATATGGCATTGGTAAGGGTTTGGGGTATCGGATATTTCCTCTCTTTGTTGTCTTTATGAAGATTTTCATCCATCTATAATGCCTCCTTAAAATATCCCTGCAATCTCGCTATTGTCATCTGCATTCATATTACCTTCGCCTGGTTCCTGAGCCTTGTTTCTCCTGTACTTTCCGCCGCCCCTTTCCTCAAATCTGTCCTCGAAGTCCTTCAAGGTGAGCGGCTTTTCGATCTTGGCAGCGGGTTTATTTCCCTTAAGTCTTTTCAGGTCAAAGTGCTCCCCCTTTTTAGGAAGGAGGGTATCGGTGAGCGGCCCCGAGTAAAAGCCCCATTTCTCATAATAAGGTTTCATTTCCTTTGGCGGCGGGACGTGCATCTTCCCGGCCCAGTTGCAGCCATAGACGCTCACCCGGTCGGCTATGAACGGCTTTGTTTCCGGGGTAAATACCAGGAGCTTCTTCTTGTCCAGGTTATGTATCTCTGCAGGCTCCATCACAAGCCTCTGCTCTGACCGGCTCAAGGTATCGTCCCTGACAAGACTGTAAGAGATTACCTCCTCCTTGCCCAGTGATTTCGATATGTACTCACAGGAATCATGGTCAAGGCCTCCCAGGAAGATCTTGCTCCTGAGGTTCCCCATAAGCGCCCCGAAGTCACGTCCGTAGTAACGGAGGAAGTCGAGGTCTGTCACAGAACAAATGACATGCATTTTGATCTCGCGGGCTATGCTTACGAGGTCAGGCAATTGTGTGATCCTGAGGTTCCTGAGTTCGTCGGCATAGAAGTAGAGGTCATTGGGAACAAAGCTTTTCTGGTTTTTCTGGATGGCCTGTTTGAGCAGCCTGCGCTCCTTAAAAGCCATGTTAGTAACGAGATTCGCTATAAGGGAAGCAATGCGTGAGCCCTGCTGTTTTTTGTCTACGGGCGCTCCGATGATAAGCAGGCAGGGGTCTTTTTCATTGAAGAGCATCTCGAGCCTGAAGTCCGACTTTGAGAACGCCTTTCTGACGTCCTCGTCCATAAAGATGTCCAGCTTGTCCCTTATAGAGGTCAGGGCATTGACCCGGGCCTCATCTCCCAGTAAATCAAAGTCGGCAAAGAGATTCTTCACATCAGGATCTGCGCCCTTTATAAGATCATTGAGAATGTGTACGGATTCCACAGCGCGATAAACAGAGGGCAGATTACAGAATTCATCTTCCCAGGACTGGACAAGTTTTAAAATCGCGTAAAGCAGGTATTTGGTGCGCGATTTAAAGAATGACTCTTCTTTCAACACCTCTTCCCTTTCCTTGAGGATTGTCTCGACTATTGCCTGCAATTCCTGGTCGTCTGCTCCGGGAAGGGGATTGATCCCGGCGCAATCCGGGTGCCACGGGTCGAACAGAACAACCTTTTTGCCTTTCCCGATCCATCGGCCGGCAACCCAGGAGAAGAGTTCCGGAGATTTCGCATCCGGCGCCAGGGCTGAACCAGGACTGTCCGCGTCAAAGAGAAGCGGCAGGATGATCAACGAAGATGACTTCCCTTCCCCGGTGGGGCCTCCGATAAGCGTATGGAGGAACCTCAGCATCCGGGGCAGCCCGAACCTCCTGCCATTTACCTCCCCGATGAAATAAAACCCTCTGCTGTACGAGAAGCAGCAATAGAATTTGGTCATCAGTCTGTCTTTAAATTCCGCAGGGAATTCGGCAAATTCTTTTTGCCCGATCATGAGTATCAGATGGTCCATAAGGAAGTAAATCGCACCTGAGGCCAGGATGAACAGTGGAACGAAGATATCCGTTTTATACATGCGGAAGACTATATATGAAGTTGTGACAGCAGCCAGGACTGAAAAAGCTCCCCTGATAACGCCCTCAACAGGGGATTCCTCCAGTGCTTTCCTGAACCTTGACTGCATCTCATCAGGATCAGCAAGGATGAAAACCGGGTCTTCTTCGGGAAAGTCCGCTTTTCCCCCGCTGTCTTTATGCCCGGGTACTTGTCTGAATGGTCCGTAAGGAGACGGGTTATGAAGATGTGAAACTGCGTGGTCCTTATAGAGCGGCCCGGAGAGGACATAGTAAAAAGCTGCGCATGTCAGAAATATAAAGAGCCGGGCAGTGGAGGGTGAAAGGAATATTGCAAGAGCCGATAACATTCCCCCGGCGCACGACAATGCAAGTCTCCTGAGGAAGGCCTCCCTTTCTGTGAGCATCCTGAAGGCCTTTAATACTTCCTGCTGACTGGCCCAGCTTGATTGCATTTCGCTTCTCCCTTTTGAAATAAGCTCTATACGCCATATTACTTTCCCGGGCGCCTGGATAGCACCAGACTCTGCCGGGTTGTTTGCTGTGGGAAGCTGAGTCCATTTATTCATTCGAGATGTTTCGGCTGCCGCTGCTCCGGAACACGGATAAGGCATAAATGTATGGAGATATTACCTATTATGGAAGAAATTCCAGCTCTTTTCCCGGACCTCCTGCTTAATAAATATCGGATAATCAGGAGGTTGCAGAATGGCCTTTTTTTTGCTACATATATTTGTCCATTGTTGATGTGAGCCTGTAAATTGCCACGTAAGAGTTCTGAATAAGGAGGAAAGCATGTTCGACTTTTTGAAAAGAGATGTGCTTGAAGAAAATGCAAAACTGCTTGGCAGGATCAGCGATCTGGAAAAAGAACTCGGTGAAGTCCGCAGGCAGAGCCTCTCGTGCAGAAGCGTCCTGGACTCTATCGCAGCGCCGATGTTTGTGGTAGACAAGGACCTGACAATTAACTTCATCAATGATGCAGCTTTAAAGGCCATGGGATACACCCGAAGTGAAGTGGTCGGCAAGATGACCTGCGGCCAGATATCAAAAACGCCCCTTTGCGGCACATCCAACTGCACACTGAAAAACTGCATGCGCACCGGTGAGGTCGTTGTCGGAGAGACCGAGGCTGAAACCCGCGACGGCAAAAAAGTTCCCATCCAGGCAGCCTGCTCTCCGCTTATCGGCGATGATGGAAAATCATACGGCGGGATAGAAGTTATCATTGATATAAGCGAGATCAAGCGTCTTCAGGCCGAGGCCGATGAGCAGAGGCGATATCTTGAAAAACAGGTATCCATGCTTATCGAAAATTTCAACCGTATCAATGACGGGGACCTTACCCTTGAATTGAAGGCCGAACGCAGCGATGAAGTGGGGCGCCTGATAGAAGTTATCAATAAAACGATAGCGATATTGAGAGATGTTGTATCAGACGTGAAAAGCGCAGCGAATAATGTATCAACCGGGAGCCAGGAACTGAGCGCAAGCTCTGAGCAAATCTCCCAGGGCGCAACAGAACAGGCGGCAGCGGCTGAAGAGGCATCGTCGTCGATGGAACAGATGGCGTCAAACATAAAGCAAAATGCCGACAATGCAATACAGACGGAGAAGATAGCGCTGAAGGCTGCAAACGATGCCGGGGAGGGGGGCAGATCCGTGGCTGAAACAGTGACTGCCATGAAGGATATCGCAGGCAAAATCTCGATTATCGAGGAAATCGCCCGGCAGACCAATCTCCTTGCTTTGAATGCAGCCATTGAAGCAGCCAGGGCAGGGGAGCACGGAAAGGGTTTTGCCGTTGTGGCATCCGAGGTGCGGAAGCTTGCGGAAAGGAGCCAGACAGCGGCAGGCGAGATCAGTAACCTCTCAAGCACCAGCGTACAGGTAGCTCAGAAGGCGGGCGAGATGCTGACAAAGCTTGTCCCCGACATCCAGAAGACGGCGGAGCTGGTGCAGGAGATCACCGCGGCAAGCAGTGAGCAGAACACCGGAGGCGAGCAAATCAACAAAGCGATCCAGCAGCTGGACCAGGTAATTCAGCAGAACGCAGGGGCTTCGGAGGAACTGGCCTCAACTGCGGAGGAGCTTGCTTCGCAGGCTGAACTGCTTCAGACCACAATCGATTTTTTCAATGTCGGCGATAACGCCGGGAAAAACATACCGGGGGAGAAACCAGTTCCCAAGGCTGTTACCAAGAAAAAGGCGCCCCGGCTTGCCTATGAAGGGAAAGATTTAAGGCCGGCAAAGGCGGGCGCAGGAAAACATGCCGGCGTTAATTTCAGGATGGGCGGCAGCGGGCACCCCTCAGATAGTGCAGACGACGAATTCGAGAGATATTAGAGAGGAGGAAAGATGAGCGTAACAGGGATGGCGGAAACAACACAGTATCTGACCTTTAAGCTGGATGAGGAGATCTTTGCGCTTGATATAGGAAAAGTGCGGGAGGTGCTTGATTTCACCACAGTGACCAAAGTGCCTCAGACCCCGGAGTTCATGCGGGGGGTGATCAACTTAAGGGGCTCTGTAGTGCCGGTGGTGGACATGCGCCTGAAGTTCGGGATGAGCAGGACGGAGAAGACCGTCCACACCTGTATCATCATTGCGGAGATAACGATTGACAGCGAGACCACGGTCCTGGGGGCCCTGGCTGACTCGGTGCAGGAGGTGATCGATCTTGAGCCGGACAGCATCGAGCCTGCCCCGAAGATCGGCACGCGGCTGAATACGGAGTTCATCAGGGGCATGGGAAAGCGCGACAGCAACTTCATCATGATCCTCGATATCGACAAGGTCTTCTCAGAAGGGGAACTCTCCATTGTTCAGGACGCAGGCAAAGGTGCAAGGGCGGAACCGGATACTTTAGCGGCATAACACATATTTCTGAAGTTTTAAGGCATCCGTAAAGTAAACCGGGGAAGGGTTCCTGCGATTTTTTGGAAATGCAGGAGCCTTTCCCTTATGTGCAAAAAGCCGTATTTATTGTACTACCTTCCTGTGCCGGCCTCAACCTACCATAATCTCCTGAGTTCGGACAGGTCTCCATCCCGGGAAAGATAGCCCTTTGCATTCTCCTCAGAATCAGCGCATACGATTACTCTGTGTATTGAGCTGCCGGAGTAAACTGCGAGATACAGACACAGGCCCGCATCCTTGATTTCCTGCTTTATGCGGGACCTGACCACCTCTTCGATGTTGCTCAGGGATTGACAATTAAACAAGCTTTTCAGCGTCTTTTTCTTAAACTTGATATCAGAATCGCCGAGTAAGAGTATTAGTGCGCGATAAACCCTCATTGAAACTTTCCCGGTAAACGACTCCAGGCATAGATTGAATTGATGGTCCTGAGGGCTCAAGGGATAACCGGGAGACGACATCCCGCATCGGGGATTTTTTGCAGGCGCA
>JAJZPZ010000165.1 GCA_021847795.1 Nitrospirota bacterium | reverse complement strand
GTTTATGTATCAGACACAGGAGCAATCGCTCATGTTAAGGAGTGGCCATTTCATCGTTAAACTGGCAGAACAGTACAGGGAACTGCAGGATGCACTCAGACTGCGCTTTGACGTCTTTAACAAGGAACTGAATGAGGGACTCGATTCATCGTATGTTACCGGCATGGATAGAGATATGTATGATGATTACTGCGACCACCTTATCGTAATTGATTCCCGGCACAACAGGGTTGTCGGGACCTATAGGCTGCTCTTAAGTTTTGTCGCAGAGCACAACATCGGATACTATTCCGAAGGCGAATTTGATATGTCAGCAATAAGAAAGCTCAGGGGCAGGAAACTGGAACTCGGCAGGTCATGTGTACACAAGGACTACCGGACTGCAAATGTAATAAGCCTTCTCTGGGCAGGGATAGCCAGGTATACCGAAATGCATGGGGTAAGCCATTTGTTCGGATGCGGAAGCCTGCATACCCAGGACCCTCTGGAAGTCAGCATGACATATTCTTACATGAACCTCTATCACCGGGCAGATGCGGAATATACCGTCAACCCATTAAGAAAGCTCGACGGGCTTCGTTTACTGCCCCTTATTGATCAAAAAACCGCCTTCGAGAAGCTGCCCCCTCTCATGAAAGGATATTTGAGACTGGGCGCCCTGATATGCGGTGAACCGGCTTATGATGATGTTTTTGGTACCGTTGACCTGTTTTTGTTGCTCAAGACGGAGAGACTCCTGTCCCGTTATAAGAGGCATTACTTTCAGGAGTCGGACGGAGCTTTATGTCCAGCCTGCTGAAAATACAAAGAATACTCTTCCTGCTTGCCCTTAATCTTTGCTTCCTGGTCATAGGTATGGCGATCGAGGCATTATTTTTTCTCGGTCAGGATGAGAAACTGCACATGAAAGCGCATTGCATGATGTGGTGGGCGAGATGCTCCTGCTTTATTCTCGGAATCCACATAACATCAACAGGCTTGTACAACCGTGAAATTGTGTCCTTCATCGTCAGCAATCACTGCAGTTATCTGGACATTCTTGTGATTGGCAGCAAGATGCCTATGGTTTTTGTCTCTAAACAAGAGGTTTCCCGGTGGTTTCTGCTTGGCAGGCTGACAAGACTTGCCGGTACTGTTTTCGTGAACCGGGAGGTCAAAACATCGTCGTTAAAAGCATTGGATGAGATGGGCAATCGGCTCCATAGCGGAATCAGCGTTGTGGTATTTCCTGAAGGGACGACCACGAGCGGCATGACGGTAAAGGACTTTAAGAGCACTCCCTTCAAGATCCCGATCGCAATGAGGACGCCCATCCTGCCGATAAGCCTCTTATATTCTCATGTCAACGGAGCGCCTATTACCCCTGAACTCATGAACAAAGTCGCCTGGTATGCCGATATGCAGTTCCTTCCGCATTTCTGGGACCTGGCGGGCATAAACAGAATTGATGTCAGGGTCCATTTCAACTCCCAGATCAGCGCTGTCACAAGCGAGAGGAAAGCGCTCGCCTCTTTTGCATGCAAGGTTGTTCAGACCGGACATATTTCTTTGTGCCGCGAGCTTAATAGTTAATTTCTAAATTGCAGGGCAATTCCCATTGAGATTATAAAAAGATTATAGGAATGATTATTAAAAAGGGGCCTGTTTTGTATAGGCCGCATGTAGGGCAGTCTCAGGACGGTTTTCTATATCAAAAATGCTAACAAGGAGAGGGCTGAGCCCTCAAACGCCTTTTCAACGACGGATCCAAAGACAGCCTTGCTTGCGAAATGTCCCGCCTTTGAGACTGCGTTGTGGATATACTGGTCGTTTGTAAGGGCCTTTGTTGTGTCAAAATAGCCTTTTCTCTGTAACAAGCTTACGATATCTTTGTAGTTAGCTGCTTTGGGATTGTAATTAATGAGGATACTCCCTGTGAGGAGGTTGATGTCGACGGTAGCAATGCCGTTCATCGTGCTCAGTATTTTTTTCAGCTTGTCTGCTGCATTCCCATTCCTCTTGATGACAGGGCTTTTAAGCCGTAATCTTCCCGGTACATTATGGATGTAATAACTCATTCCTCACCCTCCTTTACTTCTCTTATCACAAATTTCCTGAACGTGCGGCATGCCGGATAATCTGAGCACCGAAACCTTACAATCTCACCCTCGATTTTATAGAGGTTCATGGTTCTTCCGCATATGGGACAAAGGGGTTTCCCCTGGATTTCCTGTTTTTTTGCACCATCAACAAACTGTCTTCCGCAGATGAGGCAAAAGAAGCGCTGCTTCCCGGTTTTTACCCTTCCATATTTATAGATAGCTTCTGAATTGCATCGAGGACATTTTACGTCCAGAGTTTCAGCTGCTGCAATCGTTTTCATAAGTATAGGATAAATCAATCACCATTACATCCTCATGACAGCCTTGTTAAATTTTCGTGAAATCTCGCTGATATCCCGACTTTACACCTGACACTTTCAGCCCCGCGTTATAGATAGTTTCCGTCCGGAACCCCCTATTTTTGAGGTTCCCTGTTGTCCTTTAGTGCATACTCCTTTGCAGTTTATCCCGCCACTCGTGTGCTCAAACCAGTTTTGCTTTCCTCAAAGCACTTTAATGATGCCTTTACGGCGCTGTTTCGCATGCTGAGGACGAGCGCATTTCCCTTACCACTGCCCATTCATTCCCCCATAACACAGAAGGACTCGGTTAATCCCCTCCCAGGTCTCTGCGCTGAGCATCTTGATGTTTCCCTGCAATACCGAGTCACTCGGATACTGGTTCATTCCCAGTCGGGCAAATCCACGGAATGCATGTGGGTCTTCCAGGTGAAAGGAAAGCTCTTCATAGTTCAGCATGCGGTACTGTTTAAGTATTGCCGAGCGTACCACCTGCTCTGCGGTTATCCCTTCTCTGCCGTTGTCTGCCGCGCATCCATTCGTTAAATCCCTGTACGCTAACTCCACTATTTTCGGGTTTGCATCCAGTATCTCTGATATCCCCTGCAGTTCCTGCGCTATCTTGTTCCTGGGCATGATCTGTGAAATGTTCAACTGCCGGTCCCTTTTATGTCTCATGCGGTATCCCCCTGTTTCTTAGTTTCCCTCGCCTGCACAATGAAATATTCTTACTGTATACCGCTTCTCCCTACAAATACTTTTTTACTGACGCCGCTTTCCCTTTGTGTTTACAACTGCTTAGAAGTTTCCGGATGGAAACTACCTATTAAGGCTCTCCCGGGCGAACACGTTTCCCGCAGGACATCACTGCAGACCGCCATCCGATGAATTGAGGAATTGTTTCAGTTCGGGAAACCAGGGACAACTTTCTCATTACTGCTCTTGACAATTCCTACAATAGTCCTTACCATAAAGTAAGGCTTTGAGTTATTGTAAGGAGGTCAGCAATGCCTATCTCATTGATTACTTCTAAAGGACAAACCACCATTCCCCGGAAAATAAGAGAGCACCTGCATCTTAAGCCCGGGGATAAGGTCGATTTCATTATCGAAGACAGCGGAAGGGTTGTGCTGGAGCCCTCAACTCTTGATGTCAAGGAACTCAAAGGCATACTCCACAGACCTGGTATGAAGGCCGTCTCGACCGAGGAGATGAATGATGCTTTAAGAAAACGCTTCAAGGGAAAGAAAGCGTCATGAGCGGTCTTGATACAAATGTCCTGATACGTTATGTTGTGGGTGACGATGAAAAACAGGCGCGAGAGGCAGCCGCCTGTATCCGTGCCATAGCTGCATCAGGAAAGAGCTGCTTCATAAGCTGCATTGTGCTTTGCGAGTTTGTATGGGTTTTGGAGTCGGCATATGCTTATGAAAAGGGTGAAATCGCCAGCGTCCTTGAGAAGCTGCTTATGACAAAGCAGTTCGAGATCCAAGCGAAAGATATTGTGCGGCAGGCGGTCCATGATTACAAGACCGGAGCCGGGGACTTTGCCGACTACCTTATCGGCAGATTCAACCAGGATAAGGGATGTGACATAACATATACGTTTGATCGGGCTTTAAAAAAATGCCCCCTTTTTTCGGTGCTCTGATCGGGCACTCAAAAAAAGGCAACCCGCTTGTATACATAGCTTTCCGGTTTCGCATACTCAGGCTTATCCATAAGGTCTGCTCGTTGGACCTTAGACCGCTTACTTGACTGCATTCTAAGATAGTAGTCCTTATTCCATATGTTTGCCGGGAATCTCAATTTCTCTACTTCAGTTATAAGCATTGCATACTTTTTCGGTATGCCTCAATATCCGGCACTACCCCATTCCCGGCAAATACCAATGGCCCTGCTTATTCATGCGCCGGCCGCCCCCTCCCCTTGCCTTCGGCTCATACTTCTGGTAGCATAATCGTGAGGGACACAGGTTCCCCAACTCAAAAGGAGGCATACAATGGGAGATAAAGGCGGCAAAAAGGGCAAAGACAAGGACCAGAAACAAAAAGCGGTCAAACAGGCAAAACAACTAAAAGATAAAAAAGACAAACAACCCAAGAGCGGAGCGAAATAGGGAGCAGCATTCGCCGTTCTCTTTAATTGTCGTGAAAGACGGGATTGCCGCGCTGCACCTAGCAATGCGGAGCATTTCCGATCCTCGCATCAGGTTGAAGAGCCGATGGCCTGTCCCTGTTCTATTATTTTCCCGACGGTTTTAAAAAACCTGAAATGCTTGCTGCACGCGGTGCATTTATACTCGATTACTTCCTGATGATCGTATTCTATCCGTAAATTGTACCAATCTATACCGCAAAAAGGACAAACCATCAAAATGGGAACAACGAAATCCTCGATAAATACCCCTTTTACTCACACAAGGCCTTGAATGTGCAGAAACTGTCTGCCCGTAGTGTACCTAGCGGCAGCGACATAAAGCAAAGTAAATAAACCTGCCCCGGGAATGCCCTGAGACAGCACAGCAAGATCAACCGCTTCACCGGTGAACACTATGAGCGGCCGGCCCCGTGCAATGGATGACCGGGGGGCGTTCAGCCTTTGCCGCGAAAGCCCTCGCTGCTGCAGGGCATGCCCCGGCAATCCTACCGGGTTTCGTCCGCGCTTAGTGATCAATGTGTTACAATAAAACTGTAGCAGGAAAGGAAAACACTATGTGGCTGGAAACATGCAGTAAAGCCTTAATCAACCTTGATTTCGTGCATTCGATTGATATCGGCGGGGAAGAATCGGGCGGGGGAGAGGAATCAAGCTTCGGAGTTTACGCTTATTATGATTACAGCACGAACAAATATGGAAAGAACAAACATAGCAATGCCGTCGAAATTATCGGCGCTGAATATATAAGCACTGCCGGTGAATTTGCAAAAGATGCAATTCAGCTTGATATCGCAACTCATTTCATCTCAGTGATAAGAGACTTAATCATAAAAAATGAGATGCTGATAAAATTTGAAGATATTACAAAGGAGTTCAGGGATACATACCCCCAAGCCGCCCCAAAGGCTTGATTCCTGCCGTCCGGCTTTCTGTTTGCCAAAGAGCCCATTTCAGACTTGTCCAAAATAGATTTATTGGACAGCATTTGCGAATAGAGAAGCCACGAGAATCTTTGGTTGTCATTACGGGCTTGACCCGGAATCCAGCGATTTCAGCCTTACTGAAGCACCTTAACGTCACTGGATACCGGCTTTCGCCGGTATGACCATGTCCGGCGCTTTTTGGACAGCATATGGAACCTGATTTCAGAGCGGTAGCAAAACATGTGCAAAAGCCTGAGCTTCCAATGAGTTATTTCTCTTGAATGAAGCTTTTCAGAATATTTTGGACAGCAATGAGCTGGAATATAGGTTAAAAAGGATACTTAGCGCCTCTCCTTAAATAATATGGGGGTATGATATGGGAAAGCAGGACCTCAGGGCCAAAAGTATTTCAGAATTAAGGGCAATGGCAAAGAAGGCAGGGGTGAAGGCCAAAGCCGGATGGGCAAAAGATGATTACATAAAGGCCCTGTCAAAAGGAAAAGCCGCAAAGGCAGCCCCCAAAAAAAGCACGGCAAAAAAATCTGCCCTGAAAAAGACCAAGAAACAGGCAAAGAGTGTCCCGGTGGAAAAGAAAAAAGCTTCTCCTAAAGTCCCTGTGGCAAAAGCAGCAAAAAAGCCTGTACCCCTCAAGCCTGTGGCGAAGAAACCAGCGCCTGAAAAATCCGCGAAAAAAAGCCGGCCCTTACCAAAACCGGCTAAAAAGCCTGCCCAAAAAGCTTCTGCAAAGTCGCCTGTGAAGCCGGCCCCAAAGTCCCGCGAACAGCTCAGGAAAGCTAAGGATATTAAGCCGGCAATCAAAACGCCTGCCAGGAAAGCTCCCGGTAAAGAAGCAGCAAAACCTCTTGAGCTGTTGACCATTGCAGAGCTTCGTGCCCTTGCAAAGGAATTGAAGATTACGCCGGCAGGGGGGCAGAGGAAAGCGGACATCATTGCAGCGATAAGCAAAACGAGGGTGAAAGATACAGAGCCCCCCGCGCCTGCGGCTGAGGTGAAAAGCCCGGTTGCGAAGCCCGTTCCTGAGGCAATGATTGCAAAACGTGAAAAAGTTACCAGTCCGGGGCCACGGAAAAACAGCAAAGCTGCGGCACTGGCGCCGTTGTCAAAGTCTGAGCACGTGCTCCCGAAAGCGACAGAAGCCATGGTGAAAGAACTAAAAAAATCCCCTGTCCAAGAGCCGGCAACCCCTGCCGGGGTAATTAAGAAGCCAAAGGGACCGGTCCCGGCTGAACTCCCCGCTCCGTCTGCGGCAGAAACAACCACAAAAGACGATGAGCAGAAGATGGCGGCAACTCCTTCCCTTGCCGAATGCGACAGGAATAAAATAGTTTCAATGCCAGTGACCCCGAGGCGGATTTATGTGTACTGGCAGATATCTGAAGACATGATCGCCGGATACAAAGGGAGTCTCAATCTTAAGGTGCTGGACCTGAAGACGAATGCATTTTTTTATGTGCCCATATCAGAGAGGATCGGGGAGCATTTTATTGAGGTGAGTCCTGACGCGGAGTATGCAATTGAAGCGGGAACCATCAATTACAATGGGGAGTTTATAAATATGGCACTGCTGGCGCATGCAAAGGCCGCTGCCCCGGCCTCGGTCCCTGAAAAGCCGGAAGTAGAT
>JAJZPZ010000164.1 GCA_021847795.1 Nitrospirota bacterium | reverse complement strand
CTCATCCTCTTCCGCTATTTCGGCAAGCGCAACGCCGAAGGCATCGCTGAAGGTGACGCATTCCTCTGCGGTCTTCACAGAACCGGGGACAAGTCCCCTCTCCACCTCAAAAGGACCGATGCCGTGATAGATACAGGGGTCCTCCTCGGAGAATTTATATCCCTTCCCCTTTTTAGTCACCATATGAATAAGCATAGGCTCATTTACCGTCTTGATCCTCTCGAATGTCCGGATAAGCAGCGGTATGTCATGCCCGTCAATAGGGCCCACATAGGTGAAACCCATATCTTCAAAGAGTCCGCCGGGAAGGAAAAAGCCCTTGAGGCTGCCCTCTGCCCGCTGCGCAATCTTTGCAACAGACCCGCCGATTTTGGGTATGCCCTCCAGCAGGGCCTTTGTCTCTTTTTTGAACTTCTGATAAAAAGTGCCTGTCAGGACCTTGCTCAGGTAATTCGACATGGCCCCCACGTTCTGAGATATGGACATTTCATTGTCGTTGAGTATTACGATAAGGTCCTTTTTCAGGTGCCCCGCCTGGTTCAGGCCCTCAAAAGCCAGGCCGGCCGTCAATGCCCCGTCTCCGATGACCGCAATGACCTTAAACTTCTCCTCTTTCCTGTCCCTTGCCTCTGCGATCCCCAGGGCAGCGGATATGGAGGTGGAGCTATGGCCCGTGCCGAATGCATCATGGGGGCTCTCGGTAATCCTCGGAAAGCCGGAAAGCCCCTTATATTTCCTTATGGAATGAAAATCCTTGTGCCTGCCCGTGAGGAGCTTGTGGGAATAGGACTGGTGCCCCACATCCCATACGATTTTGTCTTCCGGGGAATTGAAAACATAGTGGAGGGCTATGGTCAGTTCCACCACCCCGAGATTTGACGCCAGGTGTCCGCCGTTGATGGAGACCCTTTCGATGATAAGATTGCGCAGTTCCTCCGCAAGGGTGACCAGGTCTTCTGCTTTCAACGATTTGAGATCTTGCGGGGATTGTATTTCCTCTATGAGCATGTGCTGCTACCTCATATTACTTCTACAGGATGTGGTCAATAAAACGTAACCGGAAGACGTCCGGGCAAGTGCATGCCCCGCGAAGCCGGCCGGCGCCCTGCTGCCTTCAGGCCGTGCACACGGCCTAATTTTCCCTCTTGAGCAGATATTGTGCAACAGCCCGCAAGGGATCGGCCTTTTCATCGAATATTTCCAATGCCTCTATTGCACCGTCAACCAGTTCCCCGGCTTTCTCCCTGGACCGTTCGGTCCCGTAAAGCTTCGGGTAGGTCATCTTCTTTTTCTTTTCATCGGAGCCGGCGGTTTTGCCCAGGACCTCCGTCTCACCCTCAACATCAAGTATATCATCAACAATCTGAAATGCCAGCCCTATATTCTCTCCATATGCCGTAAGGCCCGACAGCGCCGCGTCGCTGCAGCATGCCAGCATGCCCCCCATCCTGACAGAAGAGGCTATGAGTGCAGCGGTCTTGCACCGATGGATAAACAAAAGGGTTTCGGCATCAGGCTCCTCATTTTCGGACAGGAGGTCCTGCGCCTGGCCGCCTACCATCCCATAGATACCCGCGCCCTTTGCAGCTTCGCAAACAACCCTGAGGAGCGCGGCAGGGGGGACGGCAGGCAGGGATACATTGCCGCGGGAAAGCAGGGAAAACGCTTCGGTCAGGAGCCCGTCTCCTGCAAGAATCGCCATGCCCTCTCCGAACACCTTGTGGTTCGTGGGTTTGCCGCGCCTGAGGTCGTCATCATCCATTGCAGGCAGATCATCATGAATCAGCGAGTAGGTGTGGATCAGTTCAAGGGCAGCTGCATACGGGACTATATCATCGGCAACCCCGCCGCATGCCTCATACGCTGCAAGGCAGAGGACCGGCCTGATCCTCTTGCCGCCTGCGGAAAGCGAATAGACCATGGATTCCTTAAGATTTGCGGGGACAATGGCTGAAGAAAAGTACAATCCCAGAAAAGTGTCGACACACTCTTTTTTCTTTCTCAGATAATTTTTTATATCCATGAGTTTCTGACGTGTGCTCTCCGATTTCAGATTTATGATTTCCACAGCCCAATCCGCTTCAGGCGGGCTGGAATCACAAACAGCAATCAGGCTATTCCCACTCGATGGTCCCGGGCGGTTTTGAGGTTATATCGTAAACAACCCTGTTTACGCCTTTTACTTCGTTGATGATCCTGTTCGATATTCTTCCCATGACTTCGTAGGGGATCTTGGCCCAGTCTGCCGTCATTCCATCACGGCTGGTAACTGCCCTTACTGCCACAACATTCTCGTATGTCCTCTCGTCACCCATAACCCCAACGCTCTTTATGGGAAGGATCACGGCAAAGGCCTGCCAGATTTCCCGGTAAAGACCTGCAGCCTTTATTTCCTCGAGAACTATTGCATCAGACTCTCTCAGGATCTCGAGATTGCTCGCAGACACGTCCCCGATGCACCGGATGGCAAGCCCCGGGCCCGGGAAGGGGTGCCTCCAGCAGATCTCCTCGGAGAGCCCAAGCTCTTCGCCGAGGACCCGCACCTCGTCCTTAAACAGCTCTCTCAGGGGCTCTATGAGCTTCAGCTTCATAATATCAGGAAGGCCGCCCACATTGTGGTGGCTTTTTATAACTGCAGAAGGGCCTTTGAACGAGACGCTTTCGATCACATCGGGGTAGAGGGTGCCCTGGGCGAGAAATTCCGCATCAGTTATCCTCCTGGCTTCCTCTTCAAAGATGGCGATGAATTCGTTCCCGATTATTTTCCTCTTCTTCTCCGGATCGGTCACTCCGGAGAGCTTCTCAAGGAATCTGTTCTTTGCATCCACATGTATCACTTTCATACGAAAATGATCCTGGAAGGTCTTTCTTACCTTCTCCGCCTCGCTCTTTCTCAAAAGGCCGTTGTCGACAAAAATACAGGTGAGCTTATCTCCGACGGCCTTGTGTATGAGCAGAGCAACCACAGATGAATCGACCCCCCCGCTCAGGGCGCAAATCACCTTCTTGCCGCCCACCCTTGAGCGGATATCCGACATGGCCCACTCTATAAACGATGCCATTTCCCATGTGGGGCTGCACCCGCAAACCGTGTAGACGAAGTTATGCAAGATCTTTATGCCTTCATCGGTATGGACGACCTCGGGGTGGAACTGCAGTGCGTGAAATTTCTTTTCCCTGTTCGCCATGGCAGCCACAGGGGAGTTTCCGGTGTGCCCGATCGCGCAAAAGCCGTCAGGCAGGACCTCGATCCTGTCGCCATGGCTCATCCAGACCTTTGTTTCCCGGGCTAGTCCCCGGAAGAGGTCCGAAGCATCGTCCACCAGCAGTTCAGCGCTTCCATACTCCCTCTTTGCAGCCTTTGCAACTTTGCCCCCGAGGGCATGCGCCATCAACTGCATCCCATAGCAAATGCCCAAAACAGGCACCCCGAGGCGGAAGACCTCCATGTCCGGGATGGGTGCTTTCTCGTCATAGACGCTGGACGGGCCTCCTGAAAGGACGATCCCCTTCGGGTTGAAGGCTTTGATCTTCTCCATCGGCGTGTTGTAGGGAAAGATCTCCGAATAAACCTTGCCCTCCCGGATCCTCCGCGCTATGAGCTGGGTGTACTGAGAACCGAAATCAAGGACTAATATTTTATTTTCATCGTGGGTCATAATTTGTCAGTAACGAGTGATGAGCAACAAGTAACGAGTTAAGGAAATCAAAAACCCGGAATTTCTTAACTAGTTACTTGTCACTCGCTGCTCGCCGTTACCGTCTCCTATTGTTCTATTCTGTAGTTCGGGGCCTCTTTTGTGATAATGACATCGTGGACATGGCTTTCTTTCCAGCCGGCATTGGTGATCTGAACAAACCTGGCATTCTCTCTCATCTCTTCGAGTGTCTTGCACCCGCAATACCCCATACCGGAACGGAGGCCGCCGACCAATTGGTGGATGCTCTGCGAAAGAGGGCCTTTGTAGGGGACCCTTCCCTCTACTCCCTCGGGCACCAGCTTTTCCTTCTCCACTCCCTGCTGGCCGTACCTGTCCTTTGCCCCCTGCTCCATTGCGCCGAGAGAGCCCATCCCTCTGTATACCTTATAGCTTCTGCCCTGATAAAGAATAATTTCTCCCGGGGACTCAGCGGTCCCGGCAAAGAGGCTGCCGGCCATGACACAGTGCGCCCCCGCTGCAATAGCCTTGGGCACATCCCCCGAGTATTTAATGCCGCCGTCTGCAATAATAGGGGTATTGGTCTTTGATGCCACGGCAAAACAGTCCCTGATAGCAGTCAACTGGGGCACACCCGCCCCGGCGACTATTCGTGTCGTACAGATGGAACCGGGCCCGATGCCCACTTTTATCGCATCCGCCCCCGCCTTTATCAGATCGGCCGCCCCGTCCGAAGTGGCCACATTTCCGGCAATGACATCTATATCGAACTTCTTCTTCAGTTCTTTGAGCGTGCTGATTACCGCCTTGGAATGACCGTGGGCAGTATCAATAGCAATGATATCGACGCCTGCATTGATGAGCAGCTCGGCCCTGTACAATGCGTCCTCTCCCACTCCTATGGCAGCGCCTACCCTGAGCCTTCCCATGCGGTCCTTACAAGCATCGGGATATTTCTTCCTCTTTTCGATGTCCTTTATGGTGATCAGGCCTTTCAGGTTGAACTCATCATCGACAATGGGCAGCTTTTCAATCTTATATTCGTGCAGTAATTTCTTCGCCTTGTCCAGGTTCGTGCCGACCGGGGCAGTGATCAGGCGCTCCTTGGTCATGATTTCCGAAACCCGCTTCTTGAAGTTAGTCTCAAACCGCATGTCCCTGTTCGTTAATATGCCTACGAGCTTTCCCTTTATCGTGACCGGCACGCCCGATATCCTGTACCGCTCCATCAAATCCAGGGCGTCCGCAATCAGGGCGTCAGGGGCTATGGTTATGGGATCGACAATCATCCCGCTCTCCGACTTCTTGACCTTGTCGACCTCGAATGACTGTTTTTCAGGCGACATCGCCCGATGGAGGATCCCCAGGCCGCCTTCGCGGGCCATCGATATGGCAAGTTTGGCATCAGTGACCGTATCCATGGCAGCACTGATTATCGGGATGTTGAGTTTTATATTCCTGGTCAGCTTGGCGCTTACATCCACATCCCTCGGCAGGATATCTGATTTGGACGGCAACAGCAGAACATCATCAAATGTTAGGCCCAGAGGCAATCTATCCTGAAGCATTTACTTACCCCTTTGTTAATTTTAAATAGGATTATAACATTTTTCCTGCAAAAAATATTAGTTGAAGGAAAGATCGGCAGTGGGACAGGGCACGGGAAAGCCCCCTGCCCCGTCCCACTGCCGAAAAACAAGAGGAACTAGGAAATAAGCTTCGTATCCACCTTTACATTCAGTTTCTGCTTCATGCTTTCGGTATAGGACCTTATCGCAGCACTCCTCATGTTGAGGAGGGCGGACCGCTTCAACTCATCAGCCTTCGCTTCATCTCCCGATGGCCCCTTTACGTCAAGAGAAGCGGCATCAACGGAAGACCAGATGAGCGCTGCCATCTTTGCAAGCACAAGCCGCTGCCTTTCCGAACTCTCAAACATCTCGGGCGTCTTCCTCTCCAGTTGAAGGGTCCTGAAATAAACATCCTGCCTGAAAATGCCGTCCCTCATGAACTGGGGATTACTGGTAATCGCATCCTGCAATTCCCTGTCCGTTACCGTAATTCCCAGGTCCCTTGCTGAAACAAGGAGGATCTTTTCCTCTACCAGGCTGTTCAGGACCGTTTCCTTCAACCTCAGCTGTTTCTCTGTTTCTTCATCAAGGGACTGCCCCTTGTTTATTTCCCTGTAGAGTTCTCTCATCCTTTCATAGGCCCTCCAGTATTCCTCGACAGAGATTTTCTCCTTTCCGACCTCGGCAACGTTCGCTGTTGTGGATTTATCGACAGATCCCACCCCCCAGAATACGAAGGACAGGATGACAATAACGAACAATACGTAAAAAAACTTTGCGTGCTTTCTCATAGCCTGCAACATCTTGTTAATACCTCCCGGTAAAATAATCTTCTAGAATATCCCTGTGGTCAAAGGCAATGTCATCGGGCAGGTTGTCCCTGCTGAACACGCCTGCTTCCTTTGCATCATCTCCGGCCTTGAGCGCCCCTTCGCCTTTTGCTATATACACCGTGCTTACCGTATGGAATCTCGCATCCCTGTCAGGAGCTGAATAGGAATGGAATTGCCGTGCAAGGCTCACATCGAGCCCTGTCTCCTCTTTTGCTTCACGAACAGCAGCCTTCTCAAGGCTCTCCCCGTAATCAACAAACCCCCCTGGAATGGCCCAGCCCGGAGGAGGGTTCCTGCGTTTGATGAGAATGATTCCGCCTTGATACTCTATTATAATATCAACAGTGAGGAGGGGATTTTTAAAAGCCTGCATTTCATTCTCCGGGAAGAGGTTTTAAGAAGTCTCGGGGACTTCAGTTGCTGCCCTCTGAATTCTCAATTCTTAAATCAACGGGTTTTTCAGGCACAATCGTAGAGACCGCGTGCTTATAAATGAGCTGTTCATTCGCCTCCTTCAGCAGGATGACAAAGCTATCAAAGCCCTTAATCACACCTTTGAGCCTCACTCCATTGGTAAGATACACCACTACCGGGATCTTTTCTTTTCTCAACTGGTTAAGGAAATTATCCTGAAGACTCTGGCCTTTACTCCCACCCATAGGGTCCTCCTCGTTCTGCGTTCCACGGTTCGCCTTGCAATTCAATCAGCCTGATTTTCATGAACGGCAATGAGTGATCATTGCGAATACACATTTTATTACCTTAAAAGATTTTACTTAATAATTCAAGCACTATGTTATAATAAAATAAAGTTCTCAGAAGAGTTGCAAAGATATCAATCCGGGAGCACAGAATGCCGATTTTTGAGTATATATGCAAAAAATGCGGGCAGGAATTTGAAAAGCTTGTATTCGGCAACCAGAAGGTCACCTGTACAAAATGCAATTCCAGCGATGTTCAAAAGAAATTTTCCGTATTCGGCGTGAGCGGAGTTGAAAATCCGACCTCTTCCGGGTGCTCATCCTGCAGTTCAGGCTCCTGCAGTTCCTGCAAATAAAACGTAATCCTGCAATAACAC
>JAJZPZ010000014.1 GCA_021847795.1 Nitrospirota bacterium | reverse complement strand
CGGTATCGTAGCCTCCGGACTGCAGAATCATTGCCAGCATATCCCGCACAAACGGGTCGTCATCAACTATAAGGATTTTTGTCTTTTGCACAGCCGTTACCCCCCTCACCTTTCATTAAAAAAAACTTATTCAGCGGTTCTCCTGCTCTTGTGCGAGCATGATCCTGTTGCGTCCTTTGTGTTTGGCCTCATATAATGCCTTGTCCGCCGCATCACACAAGCTTATTACATCACCGTACCGGGGGAAACCCGCGACTCCGCAACTGAATGTCGCGGAAAATTCAGCGCCGTCGTAGTTATGCCTGATCTGCCCGAAGCTCAGGCGGATTTCGTCAACGACCTTCGCTGCAGACTCCTCATCGGCGCCGGCCAGGACAATGGCGAACTCCTCGCCGCCGTAACGGCCGATGATATCGGTATTCCGCAGCCGCTGCTGAAGGAGCCTTGACAGGCTTACGATAACCCTGTCTCCGGCCGGGTGCCCGTACGTGTCGTTTACCGATTTAAAGCGGTCGATATCAAGCATGGCAAACGCAAGCACGCTTCCCTGCCGTACGGCCCGTGAAATCTCCTTGTCCAGATACTCTTTTGTTTTCGTATGGTTGAGCAGGCCGGTGAGACTGTCGCATTCCATGAAGGAACGGATAATGCGCATGCGTTCAGCGCGGGTGCTTACCGATGAAATCAGGTGCCGGGGCTCGATCGGCTTGGTAAGGAACTCATCCCCTCCCGTGCTCATCGCGCTCAGCTGTTTGTTGATGTCTGTTTCGGCGGAAAGAAACACGATGGGGACGCTGATATACGCCTCCATCTGGCGAATAACCTTTGCCAGCTCATACCCGGCGCATTGGGGCATATACATGTCCATAAGGATCAGGTCGGGATTGAATTCGACCATATATCTCATGATCTCCAGGGGGTCTTCGGCAACCAGGGTATCCATGCCGTTCTCCTGCAGTACAAGCGAGTAATAGTTCGCGAGCTCGGGGTCGTCATCGACGATGAGGATACGAAACGGGTTCACCACCTCACCGTCCGTCAATGCATCGAGCCTGTCTACCAGCCCGGCAATATCGACGGGTTTGGTGAAATACGCGTTCCCCCCGGCCCGGACCGCCTGGAGCCGGGCATTGAGGTCGCCGCGGTTTGAGATGAAGATGACCGGCAGCGGCGAACTGCGCCCCCTTTGAATCCGGGCAATGGCCTTTGCGCCGGCGAGGTCCCCTTCGGGAAACATCATGTCCATAATGATCGCTGAAGGAGAAGTATGGAGCAGGGCGCCTTCGAGTTCGGAAAGCGCCGTAAAGTTTTCGGCGTGATATCCGAAATGGCTGATCTGCAGCGCCATGCTCTGGGAGAGCAAAGGATCGTCTTCAACAAGAAAAATCGTCTTGCGCCCCCGGTCGCCGTCCTGCGGGACAGCCCAGCCTGCAGGGGCGTCGCCGGCCGCCGGGCGCAGGTCATCGCACAAATGCTTCATCTCTTCGATGCAGCGGCCCGCCTTTTCACAGAGCTCATCCGCGGAACAGCCGCCCTTTGCGAAATCTTTCAAGAGGCTTTCCATTACGCGCGCACTTTTGCCTACAGCCGTAAATCCGAAAGAAGGCGCTGACCCCGCGAGGGTATGCGCCATGCGGATTAGGCCCTCCACAGCGCCGGGGTCCTCACCGCTCAGGCGCAAGCCGTCCAGGGCCTCCCCTATCTGACCGATCTTGCCGGGGAGCTGCCCGGCATAGGTTTCGCGGAGCTGTTTCAATTTTTCCCGTGGGCTGTCAGCCATTGCGGTCCTCCTCACCCTATCAGGTTGCGGACTGTTTCCAGAAGGTTCGACTGATCGAACGCACCCTTGACAATATACGCATCCGCCCCGACCTTAATGCCTCTTTTTTTGTCCTCTTCCTTTTCCCTGGACGTCATGATAATAACGGGGATGTCCTTATGCGCTTCGTCATTCCTCAACCTCTCTGTCAGGGAAAACCCGTCCAGCCGGGGCATCTCGACATCGGTAATTACGACGCTGTACCTGAACTCCCGTATCTTCTCAAGGGCTTCGATCCCGTCGCCTGCCAGATCAACCTTGTACCCGTATGATTCAAGAATGCTCTTCTCTATCTCCCTTGTGTTTATGGAATCATCCACTACAAGTATATGAATGGCGCCGCTCTCCTCACCGGCGGTTTCCCTGAGGGGCTCCCCCTCCCTTATCTCCCCGGCGGCCTCCATGACGGCAGGGATATGCACTACATTGATGATCTCGTTCCTCCCCGATATGATAACCCCGGACACCAGCCGTATATTCTTCATGTGCGCAGGAAGCGGCTTGATCACCATGTCCTCTTCGTCGCGCAGGGCATCGATGATGAGCCCGAGTTTTTCCCCTCCGGTATGCACAATTGCGACCAAAACAACACCCTTCTCCGTTTTGCCCCCGGCCGGGAGGTTGAGAACGGACGCCATATCCGCAACGGGAATGATCTCTTCCCGCAGCCTGACGGCCCGTTTGTCCACCACCGTTATCAGTTCGTCTTTCGGGACCCTTATGATCTCGCTGACATCATGGGCGCCGAAAGCGAAAACCATGCCTGCGACATCTACGAGCAGGACCCGCATGACCGCGAGGGTGAGGGGGAGCCTGATGAAGAAAGAGGCGCCCTTGCCGCGCTTCGTCTCGATCCTGAAGGACCCCCTGAGTTCCCCGACAATATTTCTCCTTGCGACATCCATGCCCACTCCCCTGCCCGAGACATCGGTAACAATGGAGTTTGTACTGAAGCCCGGCTGGAATATAAGGTCGACAAGTGCGGATTCGGGCATATCGTTCAGTTCAGCCTCGCTGAACAGCTTTTTGCGGAGCGCCTTTTCTTTGATTTTTTCCAGCGGGATGCCGCCCCCGTCATCGCTCAGCTCTATCAATACGCTGCCCGCATCATAGCAGGCGGACAGCTTCACGGTCCCCGTGCCCGGCTTGCCCGCCCTCTGCCTTTCTTCGGGGGGCTCTATCCCATGGTCCACGGAGTTCCTGAGCATATGGACCAGGGGGTCCCCCAGCTTATCAATCATTTTCTTGTCAAGCTCGATATCTCCCCCTTCAACGACAAGCACAATGTCCTTTCCGAGGTTTTTTGATATGTCCCGCACCATTCTGGGCAACGAGTCGAAGACCGCCGAAAGCGGGACCATTCTCAATGTCAAGGTCTTTCCCTGGAGCTCAGAGGTCAGCAGTTCCTGGATATTGATATCATCCCTGGCAGCGGCGGCCAGTTGCTTCACTTTGAGGAAAAGCGAGTGTGCAAGGCCGGGAATCCCGTCGCTGCCGCCTGGTGAGTCGCAATGTCCGGCCCGTGCGAGCAACTCCATGTATTTGCCCGCCATCCCCTCAATTTCCCTGATGTCGTGCAGCCTTTGTTTGAAACGGTTCTGGCTTGATACTATCTCCCCCATCAATTTGACGAGCTCGTCAAGTTTTTCCGAATTAATGCGCACCGTTTCGGCCGGTTTCGGCCTTGCCTCCTTTGCGGCGGCGTGCTGCTCAGGGGAAGGCTCCGGGCAGGGGGCGTTGCCAGCGGCCGGCCTTTCGCCCAACGCAGGGGCCGCCTGCTCTCCGACCTCCTTTGCCGGGGGAGAAACAAGAGCCCCCGTCTCTTTATTTCCCTCCTGCACAGGCGAGGACAAGGCGCCTTCAGCCGCTTTCGCCAGGTCGTCGCAAAGACCGCTGTTGTCCATTGTGATCTCTTTTCCCGCTGAGGTGTTTTCAACCATGTCGGAGATTGCGTCGACCGCCCTGAAAAGGAGATCGGCAAGTTCTTTTGAATGCCGGATTTTTCCGTCCCTCAAAGCCCCGAGGGCGTCTTCCAGCCTATGGGCCGCTTCCGTTATCAGGGTGAGCTTCATCATCCTTGACGAGCCCTTGATCGTATGCGCAGAGCGGAAAATGGCGTTCATGTTTTCCGCATCGCCGGGGTTGTTCTCAAGGCGCACCAGCCCCTCGTTGAGTTTGGCCACATGCTCGCGGGCCTCCTCTGCAAACCTCGCAAGGAATTTTGCCATATCGAACGCCATGCTTATTTCTCCCGCCTGTTCAACATACGCTCCTCATGCAAGACGCTTTTTCAATTCGGAAAGATTATGGTTGCAAAGGTGCACAATGTGCTCCGCCGGGAATGAGAGGGGGAAGAAGGTAAGGCCGTGCTCATGCAGGTCTCCCTTGCCCAGCAGTTTCACCACGACTTCGTATTTGCAGCGGGCCCTTTCCAGTTCACCGCGCAAACGGTATAGCTCAGCCAGGTAAAAATGCGCCAGCCAGCAGGAAGACTGTATATACAGGGACTCCTTGAATCTCTTTATCGCGGCCTCCTCGTCATTCCTTATTTTAGCGATCAGGCCCAAAAGAAGGTAACCCTCCAGGCACCACTGGTCCGTCTCGATGCTTTCCAGGCAGACTCTTTCCGCCTCGTCCATCCGCTTCATGTTGATCAGTATGCCGGCTTTCAGCATATGGGCTTTGACAAAAACCGGATCACGCCTCAGGAGCTCTTCGATGCGGCTCAACGCGTCCTCATATCTTTTGTCCCTGGCCAGCAGCAACGCCTCCTGGAAAGCTGAACGGGTATCACTTCTCCTCTCGGCAAGAGTATCCTTCGGGTCCTGGAGCGCAGCAGCACCGCCCTGCGCACGCTTCGCAGGAGGGGTTCCCGGGCGGGCCGCCGGGCCGGAGGCATGCGGCGGTATGGGGAAGCCGGGCAATTTATATCTCCGGTCCTTTGCCCCTGCATTCTTTGCCGCGCCGGCCCTCCTCTCATCAACAGAGAACTCGATTTTCTTCTGATAGAGGAAGAGGCCGTCCAGCTCAATCAGGGACAAGGTCCCGATATTATGGGACAAGGTCTCGGTGGCGCTTACGAACAGGTATCCCCTCTCGTTCAAACACCCCGCAAGTTTCGCAAAAATCCTCTTTTGCGTTTCGGGCTCGAAATAAATGGACACATTGCGATAGAACACCACATCGACTCCCCGGAGCGCCTCGGAATATTCGTCACTCAGAAGATTGAGCCTCCTGAACGAGACGCCTTCTTTCAACGCATCTTTGATCTTAAACCGGTTGGGGCCGTCAGCCGCAAAGTATTTCGCTCTTAATTCATCAGGAAAGCCCCGGAAAGAATGGCCTGAGAAGACCCCCTCCCCGGCCTTGCCGATCGCATCGCTGTCGATATCAACCCCTATAATGGAAAGGGAACTCCGTATTCCCGCCCCGTACTTTTCCATAAGCGCCATTGCAATCGAATAAGGCTCTTCCCCGGTCGAGCATCCTGCACTGACTATTTTTATCTTCTCACCTGTGTTCTTCCTGCCGAGCAGTTCGGGGACAATACGGTCCGAGAGCATCTGCAGGTGTGCCGCCTCCCTGAAAAAGTAGGTCTCGTTTACGGTCAGAAGGTTCACAAGGCTGTTAAGCTCATTATGATCGGAGAGCAGGCAGGTAAGATACTTCGCGTGTGATTTCGTCCCCGTTGCCGCCATCCGCGCGCAAATACCGTCCCTGAGGGTGGCCTCTCTTATGTCTTCGAAACAGAGCCCGCATTCGCCCTTGACGAGATTCTTGAAAGGCGTTAAATCCATTGTCATCTCCCGGCCTGCGCACCCGCCCTTTCCATAAAGCCCCCGCCTCCCGACACAAACCGCAAGATACCTTCTCCTATTTCGTCGAGAGGCAATATCCTGTCGATGCAGCCGTTTTCGATGGCCACCTTCGGCATGCCGAACACAATGGACGACTTTTCATCCTGTGCCATGGTGGTCCCCCCCGCCTCCTTGACCTTCTTCATCCCGAGCACGCCGTCGCTCCCCATGCCGGTAAGTATGAGGCCGGCGGCTTTCGGCCCGTACACGCGGGCTACGGACGAAAGGAGAATATCGCAGGACGGGCGATATATGTCTTTCGGATGCCTTTCCACTAATACGACGGCTTTTGCATCGTTCACTTCCATGTGCTTTTCCGAGGGCGAGATATACACCGTGCCCGGGACAACCGTTTCGCCCTCCTCAGCCACCTTCACCTTTAATTTCGTCACCCTCTTCAGCCATTCGACCATCCCCGAGACAAAACCGTCCGATATATGCTGGGCGACGAGAACCGGGCAGGGAAACTTTTCAGGCAGTCCTGACAGGATAACGGACAGTGCCTCGGGCCCGCCCGTGGATGAGGCGATGGCAACCGCCTTATCGGACGGGATTCCTTTGAATTCATGTTTCCTGGTCTGTTTCAGCGCATCGGCTGCGCGCTTGCCTTTGATATGGGTGATGACGGTAATCCTGGAGAGGAGCTTGACCTTATCGATGAATTCCCGTGCGCAATCGAGGTTCACCTCCGGCTTTACAACGAGGTCAAGGGCGCCTTTCGATATCGCGGCATATGCCGTATGGGCATCCCCCCTCGTTGTAACGACGAGGATAGGAACGGCGCAGGAAGCCATGATCATTTCTATCGCCCCGAGTCCGTCCATAACGGGCATCTCTATGTCCATGGTCACAATATCGGGCTTCAGCTCCCGGACCTTCTCCACGGCCTCACGACCGTTGACCGCCTCACCGACCACTTTGATTTCATCATCCGTGGACAGGATGGCGGTGATCACATCCCGTGCAAACGCACTGTCATCGACTATCAATACCCTTATTGGTCCCATTCCGGCTCACCCCCTCATTCAGTTTTTTTCTGCTCATCCTTCAATCTGAACTTCTCCACCAATTCCCTCAGGTTGTCCGACAGCCGCGCCAAATCCCTGCTTACTGAACTGATCTGTCCGATGGAGTCGGATGTCTGGCTGGACCCCGACACTATTTCCTTCAGCGCGCCGACGACCTGGTTGCTCGCAGTCTTCTGCTGCTGGGTCGAAAGCGATATCTGCTTTGCGGCGCTGGTGGTTGTCTGCGCGGCATCAACGATGTCGGAAAGCAATACAGCGGTCTGGTTTGAATGTTCCATTCCATCCTGAATGCCCTTTGAACCCTTTTCCGAGGCGATCACCAGACGGCTGATCGCCTCCTGGATCTCGTTTATCTTGCCTTCTATGTCGCCGGTAGATTCCATAACGCTGTCGGCCAGTCTCCGGATTTCGACCGCCACCACGCCGAACCTCTTGCCGGCCTCCCCCGCGCTCGATGCCTCCAGGGCCGCATTGAAGGCGATCAGCTTCGTCTGGTCGGCTATGGTATTTATAATCTCCATCACCTTTGTTATCTCTTTTGACTTTCTTCCCAGCTCTACGATCTCCATGATGCTGTTCTGATTGTCCGCATTGATCTCGCCCATTTTCATGATGACCGACTCCACCGCGGTGGCCCCTTTCTTCGTGTCCTCCCATGTCTTGGCCGCTATGTCCACCACGGAATTCGAATGATCGGCAATCTGCATGGAGGATGCGGAAAGCTCCTCCATCGTCGAGGTGATTTCAGAGACCGCGGCGGACTGCTGTGAGGCGGTGGCCGCCTGCTGCTCGACAGCCGATGCGATCTCGCCGGCATAGGAATTGATGACCATGACGGCGTCCGTGACCTTGCCCACGATGTTATGCATATTTTCCCTGTAACTGTTGAAGCAATCTGCAAGCTCCCCGATCTCATTATCGGCGGCGACCGGTATCCTGGTCGTCAGGTCATTGCTGAAGTTCTTTACCGCCCCGGCCACATCCGCCAGCGGCCTGTTGACCAGTTTGTTGATGAAATGCCTCATGATAGCCGCAATGGCGAGTATGGAGGCCGCGGAGACAAGGAAAATTTTCAGAATAAACGCAAGGGTCTCAGCATGCACTTTTTCCTTTTCCTTCATAACCAGTTCATCTATGTCGCGGGTGTAGATGCCCGTCCCGACAATCCAGTTCCATTTTTTTATCAACTTCACATAGGATATCTTGGGCTGCATTTTCTCGTCACCCGGCGCCTTCCAGTGATAGGGGAAATAGCCCTCTCCGGCTTCCCTGCAAAGCTTCACCGCCTCCCTTATGATATATACCCCGTTGGGGTCTCTGAGGCCGGACACGTCCTTTCCCTCCAGTTTCGGGTCAGGATGCGACACCATGACCAGGTTGAGGTCGTTTATCCAGAAGTACCCGTCTTTTCCATACGTCAGCCGTTTTATATACTCCCGGGCCTGCTTCCGGGGAAGAGATGCTATTGCCTTGACGGCAAGCCCGGTGTAATTTTTTATCTTTTCCTTTCTTTCGGAGAGGAGCGCCTCTTCATAGGATTTTATCCGTTCCCCGCTCGAAGACATCACGGTCGCAATAGAGATATACGAAGTTATGCAAAAAACGACAATCATGGGGGCAATTGCAAGAAACAGGACCTGATTCCCCAGCGACTTCCTCATGCCGAACATCCTTTTAAACACAGATATCATTCTCAACCTCCAGGCGCTCTATTTTCTCGTGAATTTCACCCTCGTCGATTTATATCTTCCGTGAGGGGCAATTTATAAAAGTCGATGATCAGGACGACCCCGCCATCTCTCACCACAGCTCCCCAGACCGCCTTCGAGCCGGCACACAGTGCAAACAGGGGGGGAAGGGGCCGTATGGAACCAATGGGGACGGAAGTGATTTCTTCAGGCTGGTCTATTACAATACCGGACGGCGCGCCGCTGCTTTTAATGAGAAGCACGCGGGGGTGGGAATAGATGACCGGACCTTCTCTAAAGAGCATATGTTCATGCAGCCGGCTCAGCCTGACCCCCATGGCCTCAGCCCTTTCAGGTTCAACCATCCCTGCGATTTGCGACATATCGGCAGCCATTCTCACGCCGCCTGCGGTAAAAGTGAGCAACTGGAGTTCCTCATATATGCGCTCCCCGTCCACTATACGATCTTACCGAATATCCTGCCGATGTCGAGAAGCGTAATGTTCTTCCCGTCACAGGTGAATTCTCCTGCGACAAATTCCTTCCGGGATTGATCAAGGGTCGCAATCGGGGGCTTAAGAGCGCTGACAGGGACATCGATTACATCTTCAATGGAGTCGACCAGTATGCCGGACCGCATCTCGTCCGTCGAAGCTATGGCGATGCGGCTGCTTTGCATCACCCCCTGCCCGGGCAGGCCGAGGAACTTATTGATGGCTATTACGGATTCTATGTCCCCCCTGATATTGACTACTCCCAGGATAAAGTCAGGGGCGCCGGGGACGTAAAAGATGCTGCCCACGGGAAGGATCTCTTTTACATAATTGCCGTGGAACGCATAATAACCGTTCAGGAGGGAAAAGATGACCAGCTTTATCCTTTCTTCCTCGACATCAACTGCATTCCCCCTGTCCCTGCGCCTCTTCAACTCATCCAATATGCGCCCGCTTTTGTCCTTGTCTGCGTCCACCTATAGCGCCTCCCCGGCAATTATAACAACATGCACCGCTGATCACTTCACCTCTTTCTCTTTACGTGCAATTGCCTCCATGAGGACCGCCTTTATTTTGCTGCCCAGGGCATCAACAGTTACCGGCTTCAGCACATAGTCCCTTACCCCGAGCTTGATGGCCTCCATGATGATGTCCTTTTCATTATGAGCAGTGACCATGACGAACGGGATGTCTTTAAGTTTCTCCTGCTCTTTCATCCATTGCAACAGCTCGCTTCCTTTCATGCCGGGCATATTCCAGTCGCACAAGACAAGGTCGTAGCGCTGCAACTGCAGTTTCCCCTTTGCCGCCTCGCCGTTACTCGCTTCATCCACTTCGATGTCTTTTGAAACAGCCGTTTTTATGCCGGCCTTCACAAAAGTCCTCATAGGAGGCATATCATCTACAACCAGTATCCTTATTCCTTGCATTGCCACGTGCCCTCCATTTTTCGCAAAGTCCCTCTCCGGGACTGAACTGAATCGCGTACTATCATATAATATTCCCTCTTTTCATTGTCAAACATTCGGGAACGCTGCGGGGGGGCAAAGGAACAGGCGGGCAAGACCTTGTGTCTTGGAGGATTTATTTTATGCGCAACATCGGGGAGAAAAAAAATGATTCCCGGGTCCGGGAATCATCAGAAGCGCCGTACGCCGGCGCAAGAAATGCGGGCAGCTTCACCTTTTGTGCAAAAAAATTGTATACTAAAAAGCACATTGCCCCGCACGGTCAAAACAATCTGCGCCTGTAGCTCAGTTGGATAGAGCATCGGCCTCCGAAGCCGAGGGTCGGAGGTTCGAATCCTCTCAGGCGCACTCTCCAAAGACCGTTATGCGTAATCTGTAATGAGTGATGAGTAAAGGACGGAAACAGAACAAAGCCGAAACATGACAGGAACTCCTGTTTTCTCTTTGCCGTTACCCATTACTCATCACTGATCACTTATCACAGTCTTCAGATATTTTCTATAATGTGCCCGAGTTTCTTCTTTTTGGTCTGCAGGTAGATGATATTTTTGTCGTGTGGCGTCACTTCCGCGGACACCCGCTCAACCACTTTCAGTCCGTATCCCTCAAGACCCACGATCTTTTTCGGATTATTGGTAATCAGCCTCATCTTCCGCACCCCGAGATCGACCAGTATCTGCGCCCCTATGCCGTAATCCCTCAAATCAGGCTTAAACCCGAGCTTGAGGTTGGCCTCCACCGTATCGAGCCCCTTGTCCTGGAGTTCGTAGGCCCGGAGCTTGTTTGCCAGACCGATACCCCGCCCTTCCTGGCGCATATAGAGGATAACGCCTTTGCCTTCTTTCTTGATGATCTCCATTGCGCGCTGGAACTGGTCGCCGCAGTCACAGCGCTTCGAGCCGAACACATCTCCTGTAAGGCATTCGGAATGCACCCTTACGAGCACCTTTTCATCAGGTTCAAATTCGCCCTTGACCAATGCTACATGGATATTGGGGTCCACTTCGTTGGAATATGCGATGGCGGTAAAATCCCCTCCATGCTTTGTGGGCATCTGGACAGTGGCGATCCTTTTAACAAACCTCTCCATCCTCATCCTGTACCGGATGAGATCTTTCACGGTGATTATCTTCAGCTTATGCGTTTTTGCAAATTCCATCAGCTGCGGGACCCGTGCCATTGTCCCGTCATCGTTCATGATCTCGCAAATAACGCCCGAGGGATTCAGCCCCGCAAGCCTTGAAAGGTCAACAGACCCCTCGGTCTGCCCTGCTCTCTGCAAAACACCCCCCGGCTTCGCCCTGAGCGGGAAGACATGCCCGGGCCTTGCAAGATCGTCGGACTTCATCTGCGGGTTGATTGCAGTCTGTATGGTTATTGCCCTGTCCTGGGCCGATATGCCTGTTGTGACACCTTTTTTTGCCTCTATGGATACTGTAAAAGCCGTGCCGAAGGATGAGGTGTTTTCATCGGACATCATGTGAAGCTTGAGTTCCTCGACCCTCTGGGGCACAAGGGACAGACAGATAAGCCCTCTCCCGTACCTGGCCATGAAATTGATGGCCTCGGGAGTGACTTTTTCCGCTGCCATGCAGAGGTCGCCTTCGTTTTCCCTGTCTTCATCGTCCACGAGGATAACCATCCGGCCTTTCTTTATATCTTCCAGCGCCTCCTCTATGGTATTGAATCTGTTTTTTTCCATATCACGACCTCCGGGTGACGTTTATGGCGTTATCACATTGAACACTATACCGCTATATATAGGCGCTCCACATTACAACGCTTCTTGAGTATAGCAAAAAAACGGAGAGTCTTTCCATTCCATAATCCGTGGGCAGACACTATGGACATGGACGGCAGGTGTGCCGAAAAGGCTTTCCAGGCAGTCTTAATGATCTTATCGCATGATGAAAGACTTTGAGGCATTCCTGCCGGCCATGATTACGGATTAGGGCCATTCCTATATGCAGAAAAAAATCAGGAAGTTCTGATATAATGAACGGAATTCACCGGAACGCGATATGGAACAGCTTTATATAGAGACAGGCAAATTTTTCAATATCCTGAGCACCATCCTCTCCACGCTCGATATCAATGAGATACTCACCAATGTGGTCGGGGAGATACGCTGCATCCTCAATGCCGACAGGTGCACTCTTTACCTGATCGACAGGGAAACCAATGAACTGTACTCGAAGGTCCTCCAGGCGGAAAACCTTGTGGAAATCCGGGTGCCGATCATGAAGAGCAGTCTTGCAGGCTACTCGGCCACCACGGAAAAGATCATAAATATCAGGGACGCCTATGATGACGGGGAACTGCAGGGCATAGACGGCGAACTGTCCTTCAACAAGTCCTGGGACCAAAAGAGCGGCTACAGGACCGAAAGCGTGCTGGTGGTCCCCATACCCATAAAATCAGGGAAAGAGATTATCGGGATATTCCAGGCCCTTAACAAGCCCGGTGGGTTTTCGGACCTGGACGTGAACACCATGGAGCAGCTTGCGTACCTGCTGGGCATCGCAGTAAACAACGCACTTCTCTACCAGGCCATCGAAGAGGAAAAGAAACTCAGGGAATACATCATAGACGATATCGAAGAAGGCATCTGCATACTCGACACAAAAAGAAGGATAACCTCGGCAAGCAAATTCATGGAAGTGATGAGCGGCATGAGGCACACGATCGAATCCATGACCGGGGAGAACCTCTTTGACGTATTCCCGAGCTTCCTGGGCTCGGAACTGGAAGAGAAGATCAACGATGTCATGGTAAAAGGGTACAAAATGATCGTGCAGCTGTCAGTGCTTGAGGTAAAGATCATTCCTTACCTCGATGAAAAAGGGAAAACAAGAAAGCTGATTCTCATTTTTACGAGGATATGATGGAAGTAAAAAAACCACTGGACCCCAAATGCGCGCACGATGCGAAAAAAGCCCCGAAGAAGAGTCTTGAAGAACTTGCAATAGAAAAAGGACTCGTCACCACCGAGCAGCTGCAGGAACTGATTTCAAGAGTGGCAAAAGAACGGAAAAACCTTGACCAGCTCCTCATGGAGTCCGGCGTGCCTGCCGACAAGGTCTCCGCTGCCCTTGCAGAATCCCTGGGATACGAGTTCATGGACATCAGCGCCATCCCGATACAGTCCGAACTGCTGAAGATCCTGAAGCCGGCATACGCAAAACATCTGCGCGTGCTGCCCATCAAATACCAGGAGCCTGTCCTGACAGTCGCAATGGTAGAGCCCAGGGACCTTATGGCCCTTGATGAAGTCACCCGTTTCTGTAAAGACGCGCGTTATAATGTCAAGAACGTAAAGGTCACCGTGACCACCGCCGACAAACTCTTCGCGGCAATCGATAAATTTTACGGCCTCAAGGAAAAGTCGAAAGAAAAGGACAAAGACAACCTCGGCCTCGGGAACCTGCTGGATAACGTAGCAGAATCCATGAGGAGCGAAGTCGAGCTTGCGGAAGTAAAGCAGGAAGAAGCCACTGAAAACAGCGCCCCTGTAGTCATGCTCGCCAACAGGATCGTGGAAGAGGCGGTCCACAAGAGGGCCAGCGACATCCATATCGAACCCTCACTTTACAACCTGCGCGTCAGATACCGCATTGACGGCGACCTCCAGGAAGTCATGCGTGTTCCCAAATACGCCCAGGACGCGCTCATCACGCGCTACAAGATCATGGCAGACCTGAGGATCGACGAAAGGCGCGTGCCCCAGGACGGCAGAATTGATTTCACAAAATACAATCCCTCTTACGAGCTTGACCTTCGCGTCTCAACCGTGCCCACTCCTTTCGGAGAGGACGTGGTCATGAGACTTCTAGACAAATCGGGCAATGTGCTGACCATAGACATGCTGGGCTTCAACGATCATTGCATGAACCTGTACAGAGAGGCGATCAAAGTGCCGTACGGGATCATGCTCCATGTCGGGCCCACGGGAAGCGGAAAATCGACAGCCCTCTTTGCCGCATTGAAAACCATTGATACGCCCGACTTAAAGATAGTGACCGCTGAGGACCCGGTTGAAACCACCCTGGGCGGGCAGATCATCCAGAGCAGTGTAAATCCCGCTACCGGCTATACCTTTGCAAAGGCGTTAAAGGCCTTTATGAGGCACGACCCGGATGTCATACTGATAGGAGAAATAAGAGACCTGGAAACCGCAAAGGCCGCTGTCGAGGCGTCCCTCACAGGCCACATGGTCTTCTCCACACTTCACACGAACGACGCAGTCGGAACGGTGACAAGGCTCATAGAGATGGGGATCGAACCATACCTCATAGCGGACTCCATTGTCCTGGTATGCGCACAAAGACTCGCCAGGAGGATATGCTCAAAGTGCAAGGAATCCTACATCGCCACAGAAGATGACGAGGCGCTGTCAAAGGGTGACATCAAGGCAGGCGCCACCCTCTACCGGGGGAAAGGCTGCGAGGTATGCGACGGCTCAGGGGAAAAAGGGCGTACGGGAATTTACGAAATGCTCCTGGTGAACAGGGAATTCAGGAACCTCCTCATCAGAGGGGCGACAACGGAAGAGTTAAGAAGGGTAGCCATGGAAACAGGCATGATGACCCTTCGGCAGGAAGCCATCGACAAAGCGCTCAAAGGCGTCATTTCACTTGCCCAGGTAGTGGAAAACACCCTGGCGGAATCATAAAACCGGCTTCGGTTTCTCAACTCTTTTTCATTCCTCAATTCAAATCCGAATGAATTGTCTCAAAACCGCAGTTACTCCCCCCATGTGCCGTCCCAACCCTCTCCCGGAGGTTCCTGCTGCAGTTCTTTTATCTTTTCCAGGAGCTTCGCAGAGGGGCCGTCATCGGGCATGAGGGCAAGGGCCTCCTTTATTTTTTCTGCTGCCGGCTCCCACTCTTTTTCGAGATATAGCTCCTGTCCCTGCCTGTACAGTTCCATCACCTTTCTCTTCCCTTCCGGCGCCACACAGAAATCGGAAATCAAGGCATGGTATTCTGCGGCCCGGGGCCTCAGCCCCTCGGCAAATGCGGCAAGGCGGCTGTTGATCCGGCTTTCCAGGGAGGCGCTTCTTGCGGAAAGGGACCCGGTATCTGCCGGTTCAGGCAGTCCCCTGCCGCACACAAGCTCTTTCAGATGCTCCGACATCTCCAGGGCTGCGGGATCGTTGCGTTCTGCGCAGGTAATACGCTTGTAAATGCACTCCACACTCTTTTCCAGGACGTCGGTCACGTTCAGAAAGCGGTCATGCTCCTCTTTTGTGATCTTTTCCTTCAGCATCCGTCTCACTGAGGAGCACTGCTTCAGGTCCCGTTTCCATTGCAGCGCTACCCCTTCCCACTCTTCTTTTCCTGCGCTCACCGCATGCTGCTCATCCGCCCCGAGATCATGCATAAGCTGTTTCAGTTCCTCCCTGATAGCCAGGACGCTCCTGACATTGTTCACTTTCATATACTCGACCGCAGGCCCCCTCAGGCCCGAAAAGAGTTCCCTGAAGTCCTTCAGCAGAGGGGATTCGGGCAGGTTCTTCTCCTGGTAGAATTCATGGTATGCAAGGACCTTCTCGGGAAGCATTTTTCTCAGGGACTCCAGGGCAAGTTCGGGGACCGGCTTGCCGGCCCAGTATTCCAGGAACTTCTCCTTTTTCCAGCCCGCCAGTTCGTACACAGGAATGGAATGTCCTGCAGCGCCTGCAACCAGGTTGTTAAGGCGCCTGGTTTCGATATAATTCCCGGCCTGCCCGTATGTTTCGGGACCTATGGCAATCCATGTCCCGAAAATCTTATTGGCAGGCTCCAGTTCCTCTGCAAGGGCCACGGCATCGCCCATGACCGTATATTGCATGCGCCGCTCCGAGCCCATGTTTCCCGCTGATACCGTTCCCGTGTTGATGCCCATCCTGGCGGTTATCTTCACCCCGTACTTCAGCAGGATCATCCGCTGTATCACCTTGAGTTCCTCCTGCTGGTACAAGGCGGAAAAGCAGGCTTTCCAGCTATGGCCGGGATCATCCAGGGGCACGCCGAAATCCGCCTTGATGGCATCACCCTCATACTTATCGACATAGCCGCCATAGGACATGATAATGTTGCTCATCGGGGTAAGATAGATGTTCAGGATATTTGCCAACTCCCGGGCCGTTACTCCCTCTGATATCGTTGTAAAGCCGGAAACGTCGGAAGAAAAGAGCGTTGCCTCCCTCTTTTCCCCTGCCAGCCTGAAGCTGTCGGGGTTATTCTCCACGATCCTCAGGACCTCCGGGGAAACCATGGTGGAGAACATGTTCCTGACCTTCCGCCTTTCCCTTTGCTCCTGGAAATAACGGTACACAACAGCAAGAAGGTATGAAGAGGCAAGCGCGGCCAGGGGCGGCGATACCGGCAGGATATAGCCCCTTTCGGAAAAAGAGAACCAGGCAATACCGAGATGCGCCCCTGCAAACAGGCAGACAAACGCAAGGCCCGGAAGCGGCGACGACAGCAGTACGCAGAGCAGAACGATGAGAACATACGCCCATATGACCACATAGTTCAGGCCGGGGGGCAGCTCCCGGATAAATTGCCCTGTAAGAATGGTGTTCAATACGCTTGGCGCCAGGTCGAGCATGTCGTGCTTTTTAGCAAAGGGAGATGCAGTCTGCACAGCCAGCCCTGTTGCCGTCAGCCCGTAAAAGACGATCTTGTCCTTAAAGAACAGCGGCGTAATGGAAAGCTCCTTTTTCCCGGGGCCGGAGATCCGGGCCTGGGGGAAATACAAAGGCCGGACGTCAGGGACCAGGTTTTTCTCTATGAAATAGGCCATCGTGTTGTAGGAGTCGCGGAATTGCGGCTCTTTTTCTTTTTTCAGGGTGATGCCCGCCCCCTTTATCGCAGCTTCAAAAGCAGGCAACTTCCCGGAAGACTGATAGGATTCCAGGAGGTAATTGTTGAAACAGATCTGCCTGACGATCCCGAGCCAGACCTCGTCCTTCGGATCAACCATGCCGACAGCGGAAAGCACTTCCTCTGCCGTCCGGTATTTTTTCTGCTCCAGGGCATGCTCGGCCAATGCCGAAATAATGGTGACGGCGCTTATTTCATTGCCCATGTCATCGGGCACGAGCCGCGAGTCCGCCAGCTTCTGCATAATGACCTGGCCCAGGGCCATGGGGTCTTTCATGAGTTCTTCCCGGGAGTGGGCGGCCAGTTCGTCCTTTGCCATCTGGTAGCCCATGAACATGGCGACCATGTTAAAGGGAAGATGCACAAAGGATTCGCCATAAGCTCCGGGCCAGTTGATATACATCTCGCCGGCGCGGTTGACCGGGATTCTCACGCGCCCGGCCTTGTTCCGCAACTCTATATACTCTCCGTCCTTGATCTTCACTTCCGCGTCATCCATATATTTCCGGGCTATCTGCAGCCCGACAGAGGGATATAAGCTGCCGCGATAGTAGGTCATGAGCGGATACTTGTATACAGCGCCGTCCCGCTCCCTCACCACCGCATTGAAACCGGAACACGAAGAGTACTGCAGGATATCCGGGACAAGGGGCAGCACATCCGTCGAGACAGGGAAACTGCCGGGTCTATATGCCGGTGCGGCGGGCACACCGATACTCTCTTTCAGGAGGCGGATGCCCTCCTTTTTCTGATCCGAGTACAGGGCTGCATTGGTTTCAGCCGTTTGCAACGAGCTTTTCCCACCTCCGGCAGCTTCCGGGATTTTGAAGCCGACTGTAAAGCAGGCTTCCCCGTTTTTCCGCAGGCTGCTGTAAAAGGCCGCATTAAAATCAGGCAGAACGGAAAGGATGCGGCCCGGGGGCTCCTTGGATGCGGCCATGGACTGGAGCATCCCCTTGTAACTCTCGACAGTCTTCAGGGGAAAGCCGAAGGGAATCTCTTTTGAGAAATCCATATCCATGAACGCTACGGTGCGGGCCTGGTACATGGTCAGGAAATCAAGCAGCAGGGCATGCTTGTCCCAGGACCAGGGCCATCTGTCGATTGTGCCCACCGCGCTGTCATCGATATCAATGGTGATGATGTCCGTTCTCTTTTGGATGGGTTTGCGTTCCCGGAAAGCCGTATTCAGGATCTTCAGCTCGATTTTATCGAAGACACCAGCGAAAACCATTGCCGAGATCAGGAGCGCAATGCCCGTTCCCGAAAGCACCGCCTTCTTCAGCGCCGTTTTAAGCTTTGCATGAACTATCTTCATCTTCATAGAGTCTATTTCTTTGTCTGCACGAATTCTCCCTGCCAGTTTTCGCCTGGAGGAGTTGTCTTATAGCCGTTGATCCTCAGGCAGAAGGATTCGGCAGGGCCCTTATCGGAGGACAGTCTCCGGGCAGCCTCGAACTTTTCGAGCGCAGCCTCCCATGCCCGCTCCCGGTAAAGGTTCAGCCCCTCTTCAAAAGAGCGCGCTGCCTTCAGCTCATCAGGGGCCGGGGCGCCGGCCAGGGACATCATCTCATGGTATTCCTCTTTTTTCTCTTTTATCGATTTGAAAAATTCACCGGCAGCGCCGTTGTATCTCCTCCGGCTTTCGAGCAGTGCCTGGTCGAGCCGGCTGACCACGGCTTCATGCGCACCCGGGAGAAAGTCCCGTATTTCCTGCATGGCTTCCTCTATTCTTTCATCAACTCCACCCTGGACAGTCCCTTGCTCAAGGCGCATCTTTATCACTGCTATCTTATTCAGCAGTATCTGCCCGCTGTGGGCGCTCTGCTCCAGGGAAAGCGCAACGGCCCTGTCACTGCCCTTCTGCAGGCCGTTCTCCTTTACTGCCCCGATCGCCGCGGTGAGGTTTTCCTCCCAGTTTTCCATGACCTCCCTGAAACCGCTCCCCTTTTTAAGGGGAAGGAAGTCGATGTGCCTGCCCAGGGACTTCCGGACTTCGGCCTTCACTGCTTCAATACTCCCGTTATGCGCAGCGATTTCACGCTTCCATCCAAGGACCAGGAGGTCTTTTGCCGGGTCAAGAGAATTCCCGAAGAACTTCTGCAAGGCTGCAGCCGTCGGATGCCCTGTCTGCTCATACTTTCTTTCCCATTGCCTGTGATAGCCGAAGATCTTCTCAGGCGGACATTTCGCCCATAGGGAGCCCAGGAATTCAGGGACAGGACGCCTGCCCCGCAGCTTCAGGTAGGCGTCCGGCTTCCACCCGAGCACATTGTAAATAGCTGTGGGCTTTGTCTTGCCTTTGAGGAGCAGCTTGTCTAAAGGACGCAGGTGCACATAATCCGCTATTGCGGGAAGGGTTTCCTCCCCGGTGATCGGAGAGAAGGAATTATAGATGTAGTTCGACGCCATGAACCTTGCCGCGACATTGACCGGGTCTCCCATTACCGTATACTGGAATTTCCTCTCGGACCCCATGTTCCCGGCCGATACGTAGCCGTAATTGAATCCCATGGAAACGCCGACTTCCAGGCCGTATTTGGCCCTGACAAAATATTTGAAGGCCTCCACATCCATCTGCTGCTCAAGAGCGGCAAAGGCGCATTTCCAGGGATTGCCCTCATCATCCAGGGGCGCCCCGAAATCAGCCATGATCACATGCCCCTCGTACTTGTCTATGTATCCGTCGTAGTCCATGATTATCTCGCTGTTCGGGGTAAGGTAAATGCTCAACAGGCTCGCCAGTTCATCAGGGGCTATGGTCTTTGTCACACCCCCCATGCCATTGACCATGGAGAAAAACGTGGTGGCTGCCTTGCGCTCGCCGGTAAGGGAAAACTTGTCGGGGTTCTCCTCCATCACCTTCAGGACCGCGGGAGAAACCATGGTGGAGAAGATGCCCCTCACCTTCTTTTTTTCGCGGAAGGCCCCGATAAACTGCACGGCAACAACAGTCACGTAGGTAAGGGCCATGCCGCCGGCCGGCGCCACCCAGTCCAGCCAATAGCCCCGGGTTTCCCAGATTTTGTAGGTTGAAAACAGGTACCCTCCCGCAGCAAGGGCAATCAGGGGGAGAGAAACGGACAGGCTGAGCGAGACGCCCGCGATGCCCACCAGCACTGCAAGGAATACGGTTGCAATGTATTTATAGTATCCAGGTGGATAGTGCAGGAAATTCTCCGTAAGGACCGTGTTCAGGGCATTCACATGGTACGCAACGAGCGGACAATTTTCCTCAAACGGGGTCGGGTTCAAGTCAATGGTGTTCGTTCCGGTCAGCCCCACCATAAAGATCTTGTTTTCGAGATCAACAGGGGAAAAACTTACCCAGGCGCCGTTGCTGAGCACTTTGGCGGCAGCAGGAAAATAGTATGGCCTCGCGTCTTCCAGCCGCTTTTTATCCGAAAAAAACTTCATGTTCCTGAACACCTCCCTGAGATGTGCCCCGGAACCGCCTTCTGCCTGCTGCTGATTGCCGGAGAACTGCTCAAAGGTCAGCGACGGGTCCGATGCCAAGGCCTTCTCCATGTCCCGGCCCGCTGAAACAATGCTGAAGACCTGCTGCAGCAGGGCGCGGTCTACAGTTCCCCCCAGCTCCCGGAATATCTGATCCCTGGACAGGCCTTTATCGGAGAGCTTCGTTATGTACTGCGCTGCGGCGATTTCCTTTGAAATGGCATCCGCTTCCTTTGTCGTCACCATGCTCTGTTCCATGATGGCCTCGGAAATGCGGTCCTTCAGCACAGGCAAACCGGCCCCGTCACCATTCCCGTATTTGCGCGCGATCTCTTTTGCGGTGTTGTAGGCGTGGTACGTCGAAATCAGCCGGAAGGGGACATGCACAAAGGTATTACGAAAATCCCCTGCCCAGTTCACGAGCATCTGGTAATGGTCGTCTATCGGGATCCGGACATCCCTCCTTTGCTTTGTCTTGTAATCCAGGGCGTTTCTGATCAGGGCGTATTTCCCGGGATAAAAGACAACCTCGTTCAGCTTGAAATCCATGATGTCCGAGAGCATTTTCCACGCAATCGGGTAGATCATCCGGTTATTGTAATACCGCGCAAGGATATAGCTCCTCTCTACGGAATCGTCGTCAACCCCGGGCTGTGCAAACCCGACGCCTTTGGCGGTGCGGACGAAATCAGGCAGCGGTGGATCGACTTCGACAACCTTGTATAAATCTTTCTCCTCGCCGCCCCGCAGGGGCAGGAAGGTCTTCTCGACTTCCTCCATTGCCATTTTCTTCAGGCCTGAAAGCCTTTTCCGCCTCTCCCGCGTATCTTCCCGTATTCCTGCGAGGCCTTTTGCAGCGACCTTCTCATCCGGAGGGAACGTAAAATAAGCGAGATAAATGTTGTTCGCCTCTTCCATGGCATAGGCGAACTCGCTGTCGTAATTTCTGAAGGAATTATCGATCAGGTCCTGCATGTTGACGGGATTTCCGGCAGCAGCGGTCCCGGGACGGGAGGCGAGGGCCTTTTTCAGCCGGTCGGGATGGAATATGGTATTTTCATTTTCAACGAAAAAAACATCAAACCCGGCCATGCGGGCTTTGTAGAAATCAAGGGTGTTCACCAGGGCGATATGCCGGAAGCGCGGCCACGGCCATTCACCAAAGACCTCCAGGGAACTGTCGTCGTAATCGATAAAGCCGATTTCAGGGAGGGTCGCGATCCGGGGCCGCATCCGGTATCTCAGATCAAGGGACATCAGCTCGAGGTTCCTGCCGAACCCGGAAAGCCCTATGAAGAGCGCAAGAGCGCTCATTGCTGTTCCAATGAGCAGTCCCTGGAGCGCTTTTCGGGATGAGAAGGTTCGTTTGCTCTGTTTTTCTTTTTTTCCCGGCACGTCGTTCAAGCTCTGCAGTATGCTCCGGGGACAGTCCCTATTCTACGACTCCGGTTCCCTCCGTCCGTAAATAGGGACAGTCCCCTCAGGTCTTTGCAGGGGGAATCCATCAGCGCTTGTCATACTCCGTGATGACCTTTTCCGTAATATCAACCCAATCCTTGAGATACACGACTCCTGCCGCGCTCCTCTCGAATACAATCGTGTAATCTTCTTTGTCCGCGATTCCTTTTACGACCTTTTCTATTTCCCTGAGGACCTGCTGGGTGAGTTCCCTGTCTTTTTTCTGCAAAGAGGCCTCCATGTCCTCCTTGAGCCGCTTCAGTTCCTTCACCTCGTTTCCAAGTTTTTCCTCCAGCAGCTTTCTCTCGCCTGCGGAAAGCTTCTGTCCCTCTTTCTTCAGCCTGTCCTCTGTCTGCCTGGCGGAGGCCTGCTTATCAGCGAACACCTTCCGGTCTGCTTCGGCCTCTTTGCCGATGTTCTGGCGATACCCCTGGATCACTTTGGATTTAGCCATAATGGCCTGCAGATCGAAAATACCTATTTTCAGGGTTTCGGCATGTGAGGGAGAACAGGTAAAAGCAAACGCACAGGACAGTGCGATAACCGTTATCAAAAACTTTTTCATCATACGCTCCTTTTCAGATAATTTCAGGAAATATAGCACAAAAAAGGCGGGATTTCATAATCCCGCCTTTAGAAAATTGTGCCTTACACGAAAACCTTACTTCACTGTGCCCGCTGCAGTACCTGAAGTAATACTGCCGCCACTGTAGGTACCTGCTGCAGCCCCTTTTATCTGGTTAACAGTAATACCACTCATAGTTCCCGTGCCGGTATAAGGGCCCGGTGAGCCAACAGAATTGGAAACAGCTCCCAGCCATTTACCCCCACTCCACTGATTCACATTCAAATCTGCGTTTATTCCATTTCCGGTCATCGTCACCGTTTTGCCTCCATACGAATAAGCGCTATCATAAGAACCAGTGACATTCCCGGCCCCAGCCGCCCATATGCTGGGCTGCTGACCTGTGGCCGGAGCAAAAAATATCACATTATTCAAATTTACTGTTAATGATCCCATTCCCGAATACGTTCCTGTCAGATTTGCCCTGCCCACTTCAACAACAGGGATCCCCAGCTTTTGGAGTTGATTCTGGGCGTCTGTCAGGCTCGACCCGGTGGTATTGCAGGCGCCGCCGGGGCAGGCATTTGTCAGGAAAGCAGTAGTCTCCATCCATGAGCCCATTGCCGTGGCCTGCCAGGTGTTTGCGTTAAAAACGCCCGCGATATTGCCGACGTAAATGCCCGTTGTCGCTGTTGCCGCCGGGTCTGCAGCCTTAATGTCACCCCAATATCCCTTCACATATCCCTTAATGCCGTCGGGCGACCACTGATAACCAGTCACTTCCATATGCCTGATCACATCGGCTCCGGTATTCATGTCAAGGGGCAGGGTCCAGGTATTGCTGATGGTGCCGCTCGTCGAACCCACAAGAGTCGATGTCCAGATGCCCCAGGGCTGACCGGTAATATTTGCAGACTGATACGTAGATGCCGAATTAACAGTAATACCGTTGTTCGTGCTGGTGGACAACGAAACCGCGCTGCCATTGACCGGAGTTCCATCTGGGTTAATAGTATGCGACGAATAACTGAATTCACTGGCAGTAGATCCTGAATCAAAGACAGTTATTGCCGTTGGATTTGATGCGTCGTTTTCAATAACAAAATAGTTGTTCGTGAAATCATACCAGACCTTGACCTTATACCTGGCGCCGGTCGCATCGAGCGCTTTCTGGATTTGTTTTTGCAGCTCATACGCCAGAGAATCAGCCCCATAATTTCCTGGAGTAAGGTTTGCGTTATACGTGACACCGTTCGCTGTCACCCTGACAAGGTCATTAGAGGGGTCACCAGTTATCGCAAAATTGATGGTAAATGTTCCGCCTCCTGTTGCAGAAACAGAAACAGCGGCAACATTAGAGATAGAGGCAGTGAAGTTCGTATAGTTTATTGATGGGTTGGAATTTGTCCCGAGCTTTGCTGTATCGATGTCGATATCCGCATCCCAGTAGCCGTTGCTGTCTATCCTTCCCGAGTACCAGTCGTCCTTATGATTGCTGCCGCTCAATATTCCAATGTTACCATTGGGGTCAAGATAAAGGCCCGTAAACAGCGCTTCCAGTCCATTGCTGGTCAGGCCGCCACTAACCTGCAACTGGTAGCCGCCCAGGTAGCCCCAATAGGACCCGCCATCAGTCGTGGTTGCTGTTCCCGTAGTGTAGTTATAGGGCACTACTCCGTTCATCTGCCAGATATGATTATTTGCCGGAGTAGCAATGTTGGAATGCAACCCTACAAGGTTGAATTCCATATTGTTTCCCTTGTTCGCCACATCGGAATTCCACAAAGACACCGCTCCCATGACACCGTAAAGGGTGCCCTCAGTGACAAGAGGGTTTGTTGTGCCGTCCCACTCCTGAAGCTGCACGCCGTTGATTTTCGACAAGGCGGTTACCGGGTTTACCAGTCCTGCGGCTGTGCCTGAGAACGTGCCATCTGAGGCGGTGGTTTCAATATAGCCACCGGCAGCCACCCCGTAAAACGAGTATTGCTTATTGTCCGCACTCAATCCTCCGATAAACTCCACGTCGGCAATCCATTTATTCGCACTCCATCCCAGGACGGTAAATTCCCCGAAAAGTGATGCGCTTCCCGCAGTAGCGTTATCGCTTATGCCGACCCTCCACCCTGCTCCTACTGCTCCGGATGCAATAGTGTATGCTCCGGTAACGTCATTAGTCACCCAGATGCTCGGGGCGGCTGTGGAACTGCGCGAATAAAACCGTATCTTTTTCGTATCTCCGATATTGACAGAGAGAGTACCGCTTCCGCCGGCGCTGCTCGCAGCCTGCGCTGCCCAGGAGGAAAGCTTAACAGGCGTGCCCACCGCAACCGTGGGGAAAGCCAGGTCAGCGAGCTTAGAGATAGTAACATCTCCGCTGCCGACGCCGGTCATCACATCGTAAAACATCGCTGCGTCGAACCATGTACCTACGGATAAGGCATCGAAGGTTTTCAAAGTCTTATCAAGCGTTCCCATTGTATCTCCGGTAAGGATGCGCACCTTTCCATTATTAATAGAACCGAAGACGCCGTCGCTTTTGCCATGGAGCAATCCAAGCGAATCCGACCATAAATCGCCCAGCGTGAAGATATGGAGGATGCTGTCAATCACCCCCGGGGCATTAAAATCGAGGTAAGCGCTGGTCCCCATGGCCCATGAATTCGACTCTTTCGATGGATCAAATGTTCCAGCAGATGAGAGCTGCCACAGACCGAAGGCAAGACCTGCGGTTTTCAATTCGACCAGTCTGAAGTTGCTGTCGCTTCTATTATCGAAGAAACTCTTAACATTCAAATTCAGGAAGTCGGGGGAATTTATGAATACCCCAAAACTGTCATTTGAATAGTATTCGTTGGAATTAGAGCTCTTTATCTCAGGGGCGTATATCATATCATATATATAATCGTTGTCGATAATGCCTATTAAATCGCCATTCGCATCCGTACGGCTTACCGCGTAGGACTCAGTTGACCAGCCCGAAGGAAGGCTGCTCGAGTTCAGCCCTAAGGACAACATTGCCGTTTGGAAACCTGATAGAAGAGTCCCACTGATGAGCCCAGCGAGGTAATTCGTGGTCCAGTTAAAGCTGATCACAGAGGAAACGTTGCCGGCAAGATCTGTCGCCCTGACCTCAATAGTATGCCCCCCCTCACTCAGTCCCGCCAGATTCAATGTTGCTCCGGTTGAGAGCCATGTCCCGTTATCTAAGCGATATTCAAAGATTACAGCTTCATTACTAGTGAAAGAAAAAACAGCAGAACTCTGATCCGTTACTGAACTCGGGTTATCTACTATAGTAACTTTTGGAGCAGTTGTGTCCGTAACAATACCAGCAGCCGTGGTCTCCGTTATTGGCGGAGTATAAATATTGTTGTTTTGAGTAAACGTGCTAGTGCTAGTGGTCGTCCCCCCGGGAATAAGTGACCCTGTGGGGGATAAAGGGCCGCTCAGCAAACCACCAGATAAATCCATTCCTCCGGTTGCAAGATCAGCCGATATGCCGCCTGTAGATGCAGTTCCTCCTGAAGAGATTCCCTCTGATGTCCCTGAAGTTGTTGATAATGAGACAGGAGTAGCAAGCCCTGAGCTTTCCGGCCCTGCACCAGATGAACCGGAAGAAGAGCTTGTCGTCGATGATCCTGAATCACCCGAGCCGCTTCCGGAGGACGTTCCCCCTCCATTGGCCTGCTCTCCGCCTGACTTGTCTCCACCCTCTTTTGCGGTGTCTTGCGATTTGTCGTTCTTCTGATTATCGCCTTTGCCGTTTCCTTCAGCAGTCTTACCTTCCGATTTCCCTCCGGAAGACTTGTCATCGCTGCTGCCGGCATCCGCTTTCTTTTTATCATCAGACTTCTGTTTATCATCGGACTTCTTCTTGTCCGGGGCAACATCCTTTTCATGTGACTTCATGTCCGTTTCAGTCATAGCTCTCGGGGCCTGTGGAGGCGTCTGCGGGGCAACAACAGTCATATTGCCCGCGGTAACCACCACAGGTTTGTCAGGGAACCTGGGGTTGACAACACTAACCGATCCCTCTTTGACCGCAACCCCGGTGATGTTCCTGTTTTGGAACACGAAAAAGTCCGTGCCCCGCACACCCGCAACCGCGCTGGGCGTGCGGATTTCGAAGCGGTGCTCTCCCTTGGGCAAGGCCATGCGCTGGGCAGTCTTCTTTTCCACTACTGCCTCGACCTTGCCCCGCGTCAGGGTGATAACACCCTTGGCGCCCGACCTGTACTCGCTCACATCGATCCTGCTCCGCTGGGCGACCCTCAGCACATTGCCGTCATGGAACTTGACCTCTGCCTTGGATTCGCTTTTGGTCCTTACGATATCTCCTACATACAGGGCATCCCCCGCCTTTGCAGGGACAGCAGGAAGCTTGCCTCCCCTGAGCACATCCACCTGACCTTCTGCAGCGCTTATCTTTCCTACTGCCTCGGCCCCTTCCGCAAAAGAAGCGGTGAGGAAAGGGAGAAAAAATGCAAAAAGGACCAGACATGAATAGAGAAAATATGCCTTATGCCCTGTGATATGCCTCATAAACACCTCCTAAAAGCTGTACTCCAGGCCGGCCATGTAGGCGTTCTTCTTGTAATCATAAATTGCGAAATTGGAATCAGCCCTTGTATATGAATAATTCACATTCAGATTCAGATTGTTCAGCAGTTCCCAGGTAATGCCCACCATGCCGGTATATACCTTGTCCCGCCTCCTGGTCGGGGTATCGGGATATCCGGGAACGGGAAGCAATCCTATTGCAACGGCATCGGCATTTGATACCGTAATCGTGTGCAGGTGATCGTAATACTGCAGCGTGGCATCACCCGAAACCGTAAGGCTCACCTTGTCCCTGAGGGGCGCCAGGAGCCCTGCGCTGAGCCTGCTGCCCGAATTGTCCCAGTTCACCCCGTCGGTATTCTCTTTGGTGTATTCATACCTCAGGTTGAACATGCCTTTGCCTTCGGAGAACGGGTAAATGTAGCCGGCGCCTATGCTGTAGATATCGCCATCCCTGTCTTCTTCGGGAGTAGTGGGCCGGAGCATGTCCCTTTTCCCATATCCCACGGAAAGCTGGCCTATGTGCCTGGGCGCGATTATGGCAGTGAGCGTGGGCTTCGCTGAGACGACGCCCATATACTCGCGCTCATTCAGCCATACATGGTTATAAGTTAAGGGGAGAGTGACCGCTCCCTTCTTGAAATTGTAGCCCGGGATCAGTGAAAGAGAATGGGAGAGGATATCCATGCTGTAGTTCTTAAAATAGGTAGTGCTGAAGATATTATACTGCCCGCTGAAGCTCCAGGGGCCGCCCAAAAGAGGCGTATAATCAGCCCTGAAAGTATTTACCAGGGCGCTGTCTCCTTTGCCCTTTACCGGCTGGTCGACAACCGGGATACCGATTGCGGCAGTAGGTTTGGAAACAACGTTATCATCGTATTGGTATGCCGCGCCTACGGCAAAGTGCCATGCCTTGTATGACTCAATGACCCTGGCAATGGATTTCTCATATTCTTTTGCAAAGGAGGCGATCTCCGAGGTCGGGTTCTGCGTGATGACCGCTTTCAGGCTCTCCCTTGCCTCTTTGAGCCTCCGCTCTTTTGCATAGGCCATGGCAATCTGGAAATCCGCTGCCTGGGCCAGGGATTTGTCGAGTTCCCGGGCGCTTTTGAAAGCCTCTACTGCGGAGTCATTGTTGTCTTCCTTCGCAAACACCAGTCCTTTCAGGAAGGCCACCTGCGCAGGCTTGATCTTTGCCCTTTCAGCCGCTGCAATCCACTCCTTCGCCTCTTTCAGTTCATTCATGTTATACAGCACCTCGATAAGCTCGGTGTAGGAATCGAGGACAGGGGGAGTAAGCGCAAGCGCATCCTTGTACTGCTTCACAGCGTCCTTGTAGCTGCCGGACTGTTTATAAGCAAGGCCGAGGTAGAAGGCTGCAAGGGAAGACCGGGGGTCCTGGGCCCTTGCCCGGGAAAAATAGTCTACTGCTTCTTCGTAATTATCCTTCTTGATCTCTGCAAGGCCTTTTTCGATAAGACCATCTTCAGCATATGCAGCATGCAAGGGCGCGAACGCGAAAAAAAGAATAAAAAATAAATAAATGATTTTTTTCATAAGACCTCTACACCGTTTACTTGATTGCCTTCCCCAAAAAGGTGCTGCATTATATACCATTGTCTGACAAATTCTCAATACAGGGGAATCAGAGGCCCTGAAGCAGGAAAAAGCAGTCGTAAACTTCAGCCGGCGCTTTCAAGAAAAACAGCTGTTTTTGTTGCCTTTCGCAGAGAGTTACAGGGGGTTACGCGCCTTGCCGGTAAAAAAACTTATTAAAAACTCTTTAAATATGATAAAATTTTTACCAATTATGAAAACTCTGCAGATATCACTTTCAGTATGAGAACAAACCTCCGTAAGAATCCGGGGCAGCCCGGCGATCTTCCGGAATCAAGGGAGAGGCTGAGCGGCGTGGCTGCCATGCTTGCCGAAGCGGCGGCAAGCGGCCTTAACGAGACCTTTCATGCCACAGTACATGACCTTGCAGATACCATCGAGAGAAAAGACCCGTATACCGGCGGGCATACGAAAAGGGTAATGAGCTACAGCCTTGCCATCGGGCGGTCTCTTGCGCTCTCCGACATGGACATGATCAATCTTAAGCTTGCCGCCATACTGCACGACCTCGGTAAGATCGGCATCAGCGATGAGATACTCCAGAAGAACGAAGAACTGTCGCTTGACGAGTTCAGGCACATGATGATGCATACTACTTACGGGGCGGAACTGCTGAATCATATCAACCATTTAAAGGATGTTATCCCCGGAGTGCGGTACCATCACGAAAAATACGACGGCTCAGGCTATCCCGAAGGATTGAAAGGCAAAGGCATCCCCATTATTGCCAGGATTATTGCTGTTGCCGATACCTTTGACGCGATAACAACAGACAGGCCGTACAGGAAGGGATTGAGCTTTGATTCAGCATGCAGGGAGCTGAAAGAAAGCGCGGGCTCACAGTTTGATCCCGATGTGGTCGATGCCTTCCTGACCGCTTATAGCGCAATAGGAATAAATTCAACTTACAAGAGGTGAATATGAAGATCAAGGTCTTAGGGTGTTCAGGAGCGGAGTTTCCCGGGCACAATCCCCCCGGATTCCTGCTGGACGGCAAGGTCCTTTTTGATGCAGGCAGCCTCACAAATGTGCTGGACACGAAAGGGCAATCTGCGATAAAAGATATCTTCATCACCCATGCCCATCTTGACCACATAAGGGGCATTTCATTCCTGGCAGACAATATCATTGTTGAAAAAAGGAAGCAAAGGGTAAATATCATCAGCATACCCTCTGTCATTAAGACCATCCAAAGACACCTCCTGAACGATTCCCTGTGGCCTGATTTCACCATGATTCCCGACTACGAGAACGCTGTCCTGAAATATGTCGAGCTGAAGGTTGGAAAACCAATAGCCGTAAACGGCTACAAAATCACCCCATACGAGGTAAACCACTCGGTGCCTGCCGTAGGATATTTAGTGGAGGGTAAGGGCGGCAAACGTCTTTTTTATACGGGAGATACAGGTCCTGCCGGCGCCACATGGAAAAAGATCGGAGACAAGGAAATACATTCCCTGATCATTGAAGCGTCGTTCCCCAACAGAATGAGAGAGCTGGCGATCCTTACAGGCCATATGACTCCCCAGCTCTTAGGGGAGGAACTGCAGAAACTGAAACACATGCCCGGGCATATCTACATCACGCACCCCAAGCCCCAGCATTTAAAGGCGATCAGCGCCGAACTCGGCAAACTAAAGGTAAAAAATCTTAAAGTGCTGAGGGACGGAGATACAATCACCGTTTAAAGGCAGTGATGAGTAATGGGTGATGAGTAATGAGTAGAAAGACAATGAGACGTGAGATGCAACGGGCCTTTGTCCTTCAACTCATCACTGATCACGCATTACGCATCACTGTCTTTAGATGAAGCCCGAATTCCTGAGGGTTGAAAGCAATGACGAGTCCTTGTCCTTCTGCAGGAACTTTGCCACGTATTTTGCAAGGATATCGGGTTCGAGGTTTACCGTATCGCCGGTTTTTTTGATGCCTATGGTTGTCAGCGCAGCGGTGTGCGGTATGATCACCACGCTGAAGGCGTCTTTCAGGACATCTACAACGGTAAGGCTTATGCCGTCTATGGCAACAGAGCCCTTTTCAACAAGATACCTCAACACCTCTTCCGGGGCCGCTATCTCGATCCTTACAGCAGCGCCTTCCGGCCTCTTTGACCGTATCTTACCGATGCCGTCGATATGTCCGGTAACAAAATGCCCTCCCATCTTCGAGTTGGGCCTGAGAGACGGCTCAAGGTTCACTCCCTCGCCTTTTTTCAGATTCCCGAGGTTTGTACTGCGGAGGGTTTCATATGAAACATCAAAGGATGCGGCATCGCCTTCAATGCCCACCACGGTCAGGCAGACACCGTTTATGGAGATGCTGTCCCCAAGGGCAGCGTCCTTCATCACCTCTTTGCCGCTGACAGACAGTCCGGCGCTCCCGGTCCCCCTCTCCAGGGAAACCACCTTGCCGAGTTCTATGATCAATCCGGTAAACATAACATTAGCAACAAACAACAAGTAACGAGTCTGAAGACAGTGACAAGTGAGAAGTAACGGGTAACGAGTCTTCAGGACTATTATTTTTACTTTTTACTCGTTACTTGTAACTGTCCTTGGCATCCCTGCCTTTAATGTATCAGGTCCCCGATCCTTCCGAGTCTCGGGAAGCTCTTTATGCTGTCCCATGACCAGTATATGATAAAGGCCTTACCCTTGAGTTCTTTCAGATCAACATAGCCCCAATACCTGCTGTCATAGCTCTGGTCCCTGTTGTCACCCATGACAAAGAGCTTTCCCCGGGGGACGAGATAGGGGCCGAAATTGTCCCTCGGCTCCAAAGTGCCGGTGCGCACGGAACTGTCGGTATGCTGCGCAAAAGGCTCGCTCATGCGCTTCCCGTTGACGAATATCACCTTGTTCTTTTCTTCAACCACATCGCCGCCGACTCCGACGACCCTCTTGATAAAGTCCTTGCTCGGGTCTTCCGGGTACTTGAAGACAACAACATCCCCTCTTTCAGGCATCCTTAAGCTAAGGACCCTCTTGTCGCTGAAGGGGATCTTCGTGCCGTAAATAAACTTATTGACCAGGATATGATCGCCGATGAGCAAGGTAGGGATCATGGACCCCGACGGTATCTTGAAGGCCTGCACAATGTATGCCCTGATCACAAGGGCAAGTACAAGTGCCGTGCCTATTGCCTTTATGTACTCCCATATTTTATTCTGACTTTCCTGCTTCATTCATCTCCCCTCTTAAAAGACAAATTCTAAATTCGAATATCTAAGCCCCAAACAAATTCAAATACTCCAAACACTTTGTCGTGTCTCCTTATGTTTAGGATTTAGAGCTTAGAGTTTCGTGCTTGCCTCACCATTTATTCATCCACCTTCAAGACCGAGAGGAAGGCCTCCTGGGGGATCTCCACCCTTCCGATCTGCTTCATCCTTTTTTTGCCTTCCTTCTGCTTTTCGAGAAGTTTCCTTTTTCTTGTTATATCTCCCCCGTAGCACTTCGCAAGGACGTTCTTCCTCATGGCCTTGATGCTTTCCCTGGCGATTATCTTTCCGCCTATCGCAGCCTGGATGGCGATCTCGTAAAGCTGCCTCGGTATGATCTGCCTGAGTTTTTCCGCAATCTGCCTTCCCTTATAATAAGCCTTGTCCTTATGCACAATCAAGGAAAGCGCATCAACCGAATCTCCGTTGAGGAGTATGTCCAGCTTGACAAGGTCCGATTCCTTGTACCCCATGAATTCGTAATCCATGGAAGCATAGCCCCTTGATACGGATTTCAGCTTATCGTAAAAATCCCATAATATCTCATTCAGCGGCAGTTCATAGGTAACAACGATCCGGTCCTTGCTTATATAGCTGAAATTACTCTGCGTGCCCCGCTTCTCCTGGCACAGCTCGAGTATCGGGCCGACATAGGTCTGTGGCACGAAAATCGTCACTTTTACATAGGGCTCTTCTATCTTGAGAGCTTTCTCGGGCATGCTGCTCGGGTTATCGATGTAGACTTCTTTTCCTGCCGTATCCGTTATCCGGTAAATAACCGTGGGAGCAGTGCTTATCAGGGAGAGTTCGAACTCCCTCTCAAGCCTTTCCTTGATGATCTCCATATGGAGCAGCCCGAGGAATCCGCACCTGAACCCGAAGCCGAGGGCCGACGAAGTCTCCGGTTCATAGCTGAAAGACGCGTCGTTCAGCCTGAGTTTCTCCAGGGCCACCTTCAACTCCTCATACTGGTGGGTCTCAACAGGGTAGAGGCCGCAGAAAACCATGGGCTTGATTTCCTTATACCCCGGGAGCGGCGTATCCGCCGGGTTCTTGGTATCGGTGATGGTGTCGCCGATTTTCGTATCGCTGACAGTCTTGATCCCGGCGATCACATATCCGGCCTCGCCTGCCGAAAGCCGGGCAACATCCTCCATCTTGGGGGTAAAAACGCCGACCTTCACGACCTCATACTCCTTGTTCATGGCCATAAGCTTTATTTTCATCCCGGGCCTTACAACTCCATCGAACACCCTGACAAGGACAACGACCCCCTGGTAATTGTCAAACCATGAATCAAATATCAGACCCTTCAGCGGCTTGCCGGCGTCCCCTTTCGGAGGTTTTATCTTCCTGACAATCGCTTCCAGTATCTCCTTCGTGCCGATCCCTTCTTTCGCGCTCGCCAGAACGGCCTCCGAGCAGTCTATTCCCAGGGCATCCTCTATCTGTTCTTTTACTTTTTCGGGCTCTGCGCCGGGCAGGTCTATTTTATTGATAACGGGAATAATCTCATGATCGTGCTCTATGGCGAGATAGGTATTGGCCAGGGTCTGGGCCTCCACGCCCTGGGTGGCGTCAACCACCAGGAGGCTGCCCTCGCATGAAGCAAGGCTCCTTGAAACCTCATAGGAAAAGTCCACGTGTCCGGGCGTATCTACCAGGTTGAGGATATAGGTCTCGCCGTCATCGGCTTTGTAGTTCAATCTTACGGCGTGGGCCTTGATCGTGATGCCCCTCTCCCTCTCCAGGTCCATGGAATCAAGGACCTGGGCCATCATCTCTCTTGAACTCAGCGCCCCTGTATACTCAAGCAACCTGTCTGCAAGTGTGGATTTCCCGTGGTCGATATGGGCTATTATCGAGAAGTTTCTTATATTTCCGGCCATAATCAGGAATACAGGCAAAAGGCGATAGGCAAAAGGCGATAGGTAAGAAGCTGAAACGAATATTGCATTACCTGTTCCCTATTGTCCACAGCCTGTTGCCTGCCGCTAGCTTTTGCATTTTTCGAATATGAGGTTTGCTGCGCCGACGATCCCGGCATCATCACCCAGAGAGGAAGGAATAATATTTACGTTATTGTAAAGCTCTTTCAGCGCCCTCTTGGACGCCTCAGTTATTGCAGCTTCGATATAAATGTTCCAGGCCCCGATAAGGCCGCCGGTAAGGATAACGGCATCGGGACTGAATATGTTGATAATACTCGCAATGCCCACGCCCAGGCTCTTTCCGCCGTCTCTCAGGACGGCCCTGGCAAGAGAGTCTCCCTCAAGGGCCGCCTTGTAGATGTCCTCTGCCGTGATCTTATAGAAATTCCCGTTATAGGAATCTTTGAGAATACTGCTTTTCCCTTTCTCCATCTCCGCAACAGCGCCCCCGATAATGGCAGTGGCCGAGGCGTACAGCTCAAGGCAGCCTACATTGCCGCACGGGCACTGGGGACCGTCGGCATTGATGCTCATATGCCCGACCTCCGCAGCCACCGGGAGAAGCCTGTTCTCCACAATGACACCCCCGCCTATCCCTGTGCCCAGGGTCAGCATCACAAAGTTTCCGATATCTTTTCCGGCGCCTGCAAATTTCTCCCCGCAGGCTGCGGCATTTGCATCGTTTTCAACGGCAACACACACCTTGTACCGTTTATTTATCTCCGCCTTCAGGTTCACCCCGTTGAGCTTCGGGATATTCGGCGATTTCATAACTACGCCGTTCTCCCTGTCGATAAGCCCTGCAACGGCCATGCCGATACCGCAGACCTCTTTGGCATGCGGGGCATAGATCGTGTCCAGATGTTTGTTCAGTACCGCAAGAGGATCTTTCCCCGTGGAATTCTTTGCCTTGGATACAATGACCCCGTCAAGGCCGATCAGGGCCGTCCTTATATTGGTACCGCCGATATCCACCCCTACGACATATTTTTTTGCCATGGACTCTCTCTGTAGAAATTTTCTTGCATTGTTCTTTCGCTTCAAGGCTTTGGAAGGCCTTTGCGCCTCAAGGCCCGTTCACCTTTAAAATTCCGAGAGTTAAAGGATTTTCACCATGAGGAACATTACCTGTTCAGATTAAAAAATATATTAACATATTCGCAATCTTTGCGCAATTTAGAGCGAGAGCAATTTGATATAATAGAATATGGTCCTTTATCTGATAGACGGGAACTCCTACTTTTACCGGGCGTTTCACGCAATCCGTGAGCTGAGCAATTCAAAAGGCTTTCCCACCAACGCCATCTACGGGTTTACCACCATGCTGCTCAAGATCGTCAGGGAGAAAAAGCCCGATGCCCTGGCAATTGTCTTTGATTCCCCGGTCCCTACGGAAAGGCACCGGATGTACGAGGCCTACAAGGCCCACAGGCCCGAGATGCCCGATGCCCTGAAGCTGCAGGTGCCCCGGATAAAGGAAGTCATAGGGGCCTTCAATGTTCCGATGTTCGAAATGCCGGGGCACGAGGCTGATGATATCATATGCACTCTCGCAAAAAAAGCAGCGGACCAGGGGTCAGCGGTTTATATCGTGACCGGCGACAAGGACATGATGCAGGCAGTAAGCAGCAGCATAAAGATATACGACCCTATGAAGGATTCGATCATTGATGAGCAGTATGTGAGAGAACGGTTCGGGATACCCCCTGCAAGGATGTCCGAAATCATGGCGCTCACCGGCGACTCTGCAGACAATATCCCGGGGGCAAAGGGCATCGGGGAGAAGCGGGCCAGGGAACTCCTCCTCAAAGCAGGCAGCCTTGATGAACTCCTGGAACATCCGGAAAAAATAGAGAACGAACGTTTCAGGAATATGATCCTTGAAAGCATGGAAAATATAAAGCTGAGCAAAACCCTCGCGGCAATTGATTCAACCCTCCCGGTTGACCTGGACATCAGGGATCTCGTTGTGAGGGAGCCGAACTGGCCGGAACTTCTCAAACTCTTTACGGAATTTGAGTTCAAGAGCCTGGTAAAACTGGTCCCTGCCGAAGGATACACGCCACGGGGTGAGTACCGAACCATAACGAGCGAAGGCGAACTCCTCGAACTCCTGGGAAAAACCGGGACAAAAGGGCATTAACTTACCTTATGAAAAAGACAAAGCAATACTCGCTGTTTGAGGACAACTCCGGGCCGGAAAGGACCCCGCAGCAGCCGCCCGGAGGCAAGGCTGTGCAAAGCCCTGATAAGGTGAGCGCACAGCCCATCGCTCATACAGGACCCTTATCGGAACTCGCCTTTGATGTGGAATCCACCGGCCGGGACCCTCTTTCAGCCTCAGTGGTCGGCATCTCCCTGTGCAGGGAGAAAGGCAGGGCTTACTACGTACCCATCAGGCACACCAGCGGGCCGAACGTTCACAAGGCCCCGAACATTTTAAGACCTGTCCTTGAGGATGCGGCCATTCCAAAGATTGGGCACAACCTGAAGTACGATATCCTTATCCTGCGGCAGGAAGGCATACGCGTAAACGGTCCTCTCTACGACACCATGCTCGCATCATACCTGCTGAACCCCAATAAGCCGGGGCACAGTCTTGAGGATGTGGGCGTCGAGTACCTGTCACATAAAAAGAAACCCTTTACCGATGTCCTCGGCAAGCGCGCCTCCTTCGCCGAGGCGCCGGTAGACGAGGCCACCCTGTATGCGGCCGAAGACGCGGAGCTGGCCATGGAGTTGAAAGACATACTTTTCGATGCCCTGAAACAGGAAGGGCTCGAGCGACTGTACTTCGACCTGGAGATGCCCCTGATTTATGTCCTCGCGGACATGGAAGAGGCGGGGGTGAAAATAGATAAGGAAAAGATAGAGGACCTGTCAAAAGAGCTGGACAGGGAGATGGAGATATTGCAGGCCGGCATTTACCGCATAGCAGGGGAGGTCTTCAATATCAACTCGCCGAAGCAGCTCTGCAAGGTCCTCTTCGACAGTCTCGGCCTGAAGCCGCTGAGGAAAACAAAGACAGGGTATTCAACGGGAGTAGACGTGCTCGAGGAACTGGCAAAGGTCCATGAGCTTCCCCGGGAGATACTCAACTACAGGACACTGCACAAACTCAAGACCACCTATGCAGACACCCTGCCGAAGCTCATTCATGAAAGGACCGGCAGGATACACACGTCGTTCAACCAGACCGTCACGTCAACGGGAAGGCTCAGCAGCAGCGACCCCAACCTCCAGAACATCCCGGTGCGCGGGCAGTGGGGGACCCGGATCAGAGAAGGCTTCATTGCAGATAAGGGCAACATGCTCATCTCAGCCGACTATTCCCAGATAGAGCTGCGCATCCTGGCGCATATCAGCGGGGATGCGGGCCTGATCGATGCCTTCAGGAAGGGCATCGACATCCATACGAAAACGGCAGCTGATCTTTTCGGGGTCTCCGGAGAGGCGGTGACGGCGGACATGCGGCGGGTCGCAAAGGTTGTCAATTTCGGCATTGCGTACGGCATGAGTCCCTACGGGCTCTCTGAGGCCCTGAACATTTCCCCGAAAGAGGCCGGCGCGTATATTGATCAGTATTTCCACAAGTACAGCGGCGTAAGGGACTATATTGCCGATACCGTCAAAACTGCAAAGGCCCTGGGCCATGTCTCTACAATGCTGGGCAGGAAGAGGCCGATCCCTGAAATCAACAGCAGCAACGCCAATGCGCGGCTCCAGGCAGAGAGGCTGGCGATCAATACCCCCATCCAGGGGACTGCAGCCGATCTGATAAAGACAGCAATGATCAACACCTGGAGAAAGCTCAAGGAGCAAAGGTGCGAATCAAGAATGGTACTGCAGATACACGATGAACTGCTTTTCGAAACACCGGAAGGCGAACTCGAAAAAATGAAAGCGCTCATACGGCAGGAAATGGAGAACGCCCTTACCCTTTCCGTACCGCTCAAGGTTGATATCGGATGGGGCAAAAACTGGGCGGAAGCGCATTAAAAGCCGCAGAACGCACGACGTCGCCGCCCCGCAGTTAAAGCCCTTTATTTTATTTATCAGCGCCGTGTGCACACGCCACAACGCGGCAAACGCCGTGCAAACGCCCTTTCCCCCTTGACAAATAAGCCCCATATTGTTATTGTGTATACCAAAACTTTTACCGCAATTTTTTCTATAAACCAATAAAAGAAAGGGGGGAATGAGAACATGACAAAGGCAGAACTTATCGATAAGATTGCATCAGGCGCCGGGCTCTCGAAGAGCGATGCAGGAAAGGCACTTGATGCAACACTTGACGCAGTAAAGGCTTCACTGAAAAAAGGACAGAAAGTCACTCTCGTTGGATTTGGTACCTTCTCAGTGTCCAAGAGAAAAGCAAGAAAAGGCCGCAACCCGAGAACCGGTGCTGAAATCAAGATTCCCGCTACAAAGATTCCTAAGTTCACATCAGGCAAGACATTTAAAGACGCAGTAAAATAAAGAATTCCTATTTTCCCTGGTAAAGAGGCGGCTTCCGGCCGCCTCTTTATTTTTGGAGCAGACACCTTTGCTGCCTTCCCAATGCGGTTGCCTGCCGTATCGGATATAATTTAAGAGGGAGTGAAATACTGCTCAGGAGGCGCACATGCTTGCAGAGTTCAGCATTATTCCGATAAGATC
>JAJZPZ010000163.1 GCA_021847795.1 Nitrospirota bacterium | reverse complement strand
GAGCCTCATCCAGAAATTGAGATACAGGTTTTTCAAACGGAGAGTTGAAAACGCGCAGAAGTTCATCTCGACTCTCGACTCCTCCTTACGCAAAATGGGATACAACCGGGGAAGCCGGAGGCGGTTCTGGAAGGACTTCATCAAGAACATAGAGAGGCTGGACGTTTTTAAGGCTTTTTAAGGCCTTCAGGGTCCGAATGGCTATCTATGTAGCTGTTTCCGGATTGAGGCGAAATTAAAAAGTTTTGGAAGGGTCAGTGAACGAATTTTCAGGAGGGTTGGAATGGGTAAAAAGGGCATTTGGATAAATGAGCGGACTTTCGTGAATTTCGGGGATCAAAAAACGGGCTCGCTGTCGGACGAGATAGCTACCCGGAAGCGCAGCATAGACTTTTACAGCCTGGGGATGTATTTGCCCAATCCCGACCCGGTCCTTAAAAAGATGGGCAAGGACATCGCCGTCTACAACGAGCTGCTCGTCGACGCGCACCTGGGCGGCTGTGTAACAAGCCGGAAGAGCGGGGTGAAGTCCCTGGAGTGGGAGATCGACCGGGGCAAGGCAAAGACCCGCCAGGCGAAGCTTATAGAAGACCTCTTTAAAAATCTGGACCTCGACCGGATCATCGGCGAGATACTCGATGCAGTCCTCTTTGGCTACAAGCCGCTCGAAGTGATATGGGAGCAGGTCGGCAATTACTGGCTGCCTAAAGATATCGTCGGCAAGCCGCAGCGCTGGTTTGTCTTCAGCGATGAAAACGAGCTCCGCCTCCGGACCAAGGAGAACTATATAAACGGCGAGGAGCTTCCGCCCCGCAAGTTTTTGCTCGCCCGGCACGAGGCCACGTATGAAAACCCTTATGGCTTCGCCGAGCTGTCGCGGTGCTTCTGGCCGGTGACCATCAAGAAGGGCGGCTATAAATTCTGGGTGGTATTTGTCGAGAAGTTCGGCATGCCCTTTCTGATGGGCAAGCTGCCCCGGGGACTCGATCAAAAGGAATATGATGCACTTGCCGACATCCTCGCCAATATGGTGCAGGATGCCATAGCGGTGGTGCCGGATGACTCCAGTATCGAGATGGTCACCGGCTCGGGCAAGGGCTCGGGCGGATCCGGATCGTCGGACCTCCACGAGCGGCTGATCAATTCCTGTAAGACGGAGATATCGATCGGCATTCTCGGGCAGAATCTCACCACGGAAGTAAAGGGCGGCTCTCTTGCAGCAACGCAGAGTCATATGGAGGTGCGGAAAGATATAAGGGATGCGGACAAGCGGCTTGTGCAGCGGACCTTTAGTACGCTCATCGGCTGGATATACGAACTGAACTTCTCCGGAGGCGATCGTCCGGGCTTCTCGATGTACGAGGAAGAGGACGTAGACACGGCCCTTGCTGAACGGGACAAGACCCTTGCCGACACCGGCCAGGTGAAGTTCACCAAGCAATACTTCGTGCGCGAGTACGGATTCCAGGAAGACGATATAGAGGTGGTCAGCAATCCGCAGACGGCGCAGTTTTCAGAGGGGACTGTCCCGGATTTACCAACAGTAGGTGGGTTACCACGGACGAAGCGCAGCGGAGGCGTAGAATCGGGACTGTCCCCGGCACAAGGCTTTCCCGATCAGCAGGCGCTCGATGACGCAATCGATTCCATATCTCCCGAGGACCTGCAGGCGCAGATGGAAGGTGTGCTGAAACCGATCATCGATCTCATCGCCCAGGGTGAGGATTACAATGCCATCCTGGAGAAGCTCACCGAGGCATATCCGAACATGGATACCTCGGCAATCGAGGAGATGCTCGCACGCGCAATCTTTGTGAGCGAACTATGGGGACGGCTCAATGCGGACAAAGCCTGATCTCTCCTACGCCATCGGTCTGCCGCCTGAGAAGGCGATAGAGTACTTTAAGTCGAAAGGCTACGCCTTGAGCTGGAACTGGCACGATACGTGGCAGGAAGCGCACGCTAAGGCTTTCACCGTGGCCAAGGCGATGCGTATGGACGTGCTCCAGGACATCCATGACATGGTGCAGAAGGCCCTCGATGAAGGGATCACGCTGCAGCAGTTCAAACAGGAGCTGACACCGAAACTCCAGGCCAAAGGATGGTGGGGACGGAAAGTGATCGGGGACGAGACCGGCGCTCAAGCCGTGCAGCTCGGCTCGCCCCGGCGCCTCCGGACGATCTACCAGACGAACCTGCAGACCGCATATATGGCCGGGCGCTACAAGGACTTCATGAATAATGTCGATGACCGGCCAGACTGGATGTATGTCGCTATTATGGATCGGCGCACACGGCCCACGCATGCAGCGCTGAACGGCAAGGTCTTCCGCTATGACGATCCATTCTGGGATTCGTTCTACCCGCCCAACGGCTGGAACTGCCGCTGTCGCGTTAGGGCGCTCTCAGATGGGGATCTCAAAAGCAAAGGGATAACGCCCGAGTCCTCTGCAGGGAAACTCTCTACCGAGGGAAAGCTGGTATCAAAAAGGACCGGCGAACTGAGGGAGGTTACTGCATACACGGACCCCGTGACCGGCATGAAGATCGCTCCGGACGTGGGATGGAGCTACAACCCCGGACGTGCGGCCTGGCAACCCGACCTGGACAGGTATGCTTACAAAGTTGCCAAGCAGTATGTAGGCGGCGGTCTTACCGGGCCTGACTTCACGCGCTTTTTTCAGGGGAAGACCGGGGGCAATTTCCCGGTGGCCGTGCTGGACGCTGAACTTATGCAGCCCATCGGCACGAAGTCGCAGACAGTGTACCTGTCTGATGAGACCCTGGCGAAACAAAAGGGAGAGGTCGAGGGCGTGCCCGGACATCCCGACCTGACGCTTGAGGAGTATCAGCAACTCCCCGATATCATTTCTCCTACGGCTAACGTCATATTGCAGGACAGTGACGTGACGCTGGTATTTGTGAAGCGGGCGGGGCGTTATTATCAGGCAGTGGTAAAGACGACCCGCAGCGGAGAGTCGAATTTCCTGACTTCTTTCAGGCGCGTTGACGATATAGACTCAGAGGTCGGCAGATTAAAAAGGAAAAAAGGCGTCAAGGTGATCAAGGATGAATTGTAAAAGGCCCCGGGTGGGGCCTCCCTTTGAACCCCACATAGCGATCCGGTCTATACGACCGTCCTACGGCCGGGAGAATGTCACCGTGTCACCGGAGCCTGTTAAACCAATTATACCACATACCAAGGAGAGCAGGGGTGATCAAAATCACGGTGGATGATCGGGAAGTCCGCAATATGCTGGACGGGATGCGGAAGCGTACCCAGGACATGAGCCCGGTGATGCGCCGGATCGCCGGGAAGATGCGCGATGCGGTGGAGGAGAACTTCGCCCAGGAAGGCCGTCCGAAATGGAAGCCGCTTTCAAGAGCCACGCTCGAAAAAGGGGTGAAGACGTATAAGCGGAATTCAAAATACGGGAGGGCGGGCACTATTACAAAGAAATCGGCGGACAAGCTCACCGACAGAAAGATACTCCAGAAGTCCGGGCAGCTTGCCGAATCGATCTCGGAAAAATCGGACAGCCGGTCGGCCATGGTCGGGACCAATAAGGTATATGCTGCGATTCAGCAGTTCGGGGGCAAAGCCGGAAGGGGGAAAAAGGTGACGATTCCCGCACGGCCATTCTTAAAGCTCACTGACCAGGATATTGAAGAGATTAAAGGGATGCTGCTGAACTATGCGGGGAGAGGAGGATAAAACTGGATATCTGAGACGTTAGCCGTTACTGCATGCACGCGCTATATTCATCGCAAAAGTCTTTTAACCACTGGTGGGAATCTCTATTTGTGGCCCGCAACTTCACAAAGCTCCCTGTATATTGAAGCCAATTGATATTTCCCCAGTTTGCTTTCTCAACCTCTTGTCCCCCGACTTCCAAGCTGGCCCACTGTGCCATGATATTATTACCATACTTATCAGTGCCTGGCGATTCGTATTCCACACGCAGCTTTTCTATAACTGACTTGTGATTAGTAAAAATAGCCTCTGAAGACTTATGGAAATTAGTAGCAATTAAAAGCCAGTCAGTTTTTCCACCCCACAATCCGCTTTTTTGAGCTTTTATTAAAACTATAAACTTACCTTGAGACGGAGTTATTATTACTTCTTTATAATTACTGTCGAGATCTTTAATGTATTGTATAGTTTCTGGATTATTGCCGAAGACGAATTGTTTGGCGCTACTGGACTCATCACGCTTCATGGAAACTCCCATATAAAATAAAAGTCCAACGAAGAGCACTATCACAGCAGCAAATATACCGATTACTGCCTTGGTGAACCAATGGAACTTTTGCATTCCCATCCCTCCTATCTCTCAATTTCCCTGCCAAAATAGAAAGCCTCTATTTGCGCATTGAGTTTATCGAAGTCAAGCGGCTTTCGCAAGAAACCACTTCCTCCCATTTCCGCGAATTCAGTAGCGCAGCCGGTCTCGGCATACGCCGTCATCAATATAACTGGACACATCACAAGATGCTTTATGCTCATAAAGGTCTGGAGGCCGTTCATCGCAGGCATCAGGAAATCGAGCAGTATGAGATCAAAAGCTTCAGTATGAAGAATTCTCAATGCCTCTGTCCCGGTGCGGGCCAGCCAAACATCATGTCCGTGGCGTAGTGTAAGATTCGTTTGGATGGCCTCCCTCACAATTTGCTCATCGTCTACAACGAGTATCTTAAGATGTTTTTTTTCCCGCTTGCCCTTCCTCCTTCAAAACAGCTTCCGGGAAAGTCTCCTCTTCTTTATCAATATCCTTGCCCTGTCTTTTTATATCCTCATAAACCTCATCTATTGTCCCGCGCACTATGGCGCGCTGATTGATATTCCCTTTTCTATATATGATCTTCAGCTTGGTAAGAAATTGTGAAAGTAAAGGGTCTAAGTCCTCACCCCGGCGATAAGGTGCCGGCTCCTCGGAGACCTTCAAGGGCACTTCCTCTTCCTTATATATAGGATATATAGGCATCTCACCGGTGAGGAGCCAACCGGGGTCACATTTAAATTCTCTAACTAAATGGTTCAAAAAATCTGCATCTGGTATTCTATGGCCTTTCTCATATCTATTAATAGTCGCAGGGGTAACGTTAAGCCTTTCAGCCAATCCCTCTTGGCTCAATCCAGCCTTTTCTCTAACCAATCGTATTCTGCTACCTAAAGAATTACTATCCATTTGTACTTTTTACTTGACACGTTCTAACCATTCGATTATAATGTCTTCCGTAAAGCAAACATTACGAAGGAGGTAAAAAAAGATGACTGATCCCCTCACCCTGATCATAACTCTCTCCAAAGATCGTCGAAGCCTTTGGCTTTACTCATCCGAAGAAGCTGAGTCAGCAAATAAAGGGCATCTGTTAGATGCATCCCCATATGAATCTCTTGCCCTGTATTGCGATCCAGACAGATTAAATATACGTTGTCCGGTGCCGGAGAAGAAGGCATTTCGTCTAAGGCTATCGCTTTCACCTGCACCCAAAATTTCAACTCTTCCATGCATACCTCAAACCAAAGGAGGCAAAAAATGTGTGATAAAGCCATCTCTTTCAGCCTTGATTACTTTCGGCATCTTTACGGAGCCCCTCAAGGTGCTTCAGAAGCTTCGAACCAAAGTTCAAATGTTTCTCATCAATCGGAAAGCCCCGAAGATGGCAGATAAGCTCGTCAAGAAGCTCGCCGATAGCCAAGAGAGCGGCCTGATTCGCAATAACAGGATCGATCCTTCCATCGTTTTTCATGGAGTTTCTCCTTTATATATCCGGCTTTTTAAAACAATTTTACGAAGGAGGTAAATTTTTTAAGCATGGGTAACTCTCCAGAATCTTCATTAGAATTTCTATTTTTTCTGAGTTGTCTTTTCTGCTATCTGATAGTATGGATTGCAGCCTGGCGTTCAATTCATTCATGCTTTCGGTCGCCTTCCGAAGATCATCCACTTTATCGCGTGCTGCGCGCACAAATAGAAGTTGTGAAATTACTATCGCAACAAATAACTGGCCAAAGATCACCAACGATAGAACTGCAGTCGGGCCGAGATTACCGAACCGCAGAGCAACCGCAAGAAAGGCAAGATTGAAACAGGCAATTATAACAATGCCCCATATTTCAGAACGTTGCACTCCCCTCAGATCAGGGAGCTTAACTCCAAACACGGAGACCTCCATACGAAAATCCTTTTTAAGTAGACCAATAAACAAACCTTTATTGAGATTTAGGAGTATACCACAATGAACATACAGGATAAAAGGAGCAGATATGAAGCTTAACAAGATAAAGGCAATGATGGTGGAGCGGGGCATCAAGTATAAGGAAATAGCCATCAAGGCGGGCGTCAGTCCTGAAACGGTGTATGTCGTGCTGAACGGCCACGGTAAATCTATGCGCATACAAAAAGTGATCGCCGATGTGCTCGGGTTGCCATACGAGCGGCTCTGGGGCAAAAAGGCGGCATAGATGAAATTCCTGATAGACATAATCCACAAGCAGCGGCATAGCCGCTCACATTATATATGATGGAGGATGCAAATATGAAAGAGATAACGGTTATCAGCAGATGTCCAATCTGCAAGGCAGAGACAAAGGTTGATGGCGTTCCTGGCGACCTGGGCATAAAAGATGGTTCCACGGCAACAGTGCTCTGCGGTAAATGTGAAGGATTCCTTTTTGCCGGCTGTAAACATCGAAAGACCGCAGTAGAAATCAGAGATCTGATCAACCTCCGTAAGCATGCAGCAGAAGACTTTATTCCCAAGAGAAGGCAAGCCATTTCACTCGCAAAAGTGCTGATACGTGAGGTCGTCGCGGCATAGGAGGAACTCATGAAATGTCCCCACGGTCGGCAAATGTATTTAGGGCCGTCTGCAGTTGATTTCTCACAGCTTGCAGATGCCGCTTCAGACCTGCATCAGTTTTTGGGTGAGCTATCAGCCCCTCCAGCTTCTGAAGAGCATCAGCGGCTGATTCAGCGAGCCGAATTGCTATTGTTTCGTGTGCAGGCTGTTCTTTTAAAACTCCCAATTGTGCCAATTGAGAGAGAATGTTGTTGATGAGCATATCAGCATACATAGAGCGTATCGCACACGCCCTCTCGCCCGTGGCTGCGTTCAACTGCATAAAGAACGCGCACTTTTCTGCCTTGCATGGGCCGAAGCCTGTAAAGGGGCAACCGGCTGCAAGCTCGGCCATGGCCTTTTCCTCTTTCTCTCTGTCCATCTTTTTCATTCCGAACCTCCTTTCGTTTTCGTTTAGTTTACCGATTCTCGACGGAGGGAACAATGTCAAAGGCTAAGCGGAAAATTGACGACACCCAG
>JAJZPZ010000162.1 GCA_021847795.1 Nitrospirota bacterium | reverse complement strand
GTCCTATCAGCGTTCGGTTTCTTAGTAGATGCAAGTGGGGTCTTACGCCCTAAAAATAGCTAAATCCGCTCTACTGCTGGCTTTGCGAGCCATTCGAAGAGGTTTATCCTTAAACTCCTGTTTAAGGGTCATCTTTAAAGTACAGAATGACATTATTTATCTCCTTGATATCGGCTCCCACGATGAAGTCTATTAGTCCCTAAATCTTCCATTCTCTCTGCTCGGGAAAAATGGGGGCCATCCCAATACTGTTCCCGAGTTGAGTATGGCGTCCCCGAAATTCCTGGCGTCCCCGAAATTCCTGGGAATAAGTTCCTCCCCTTGGGTTAAGGGGAGGTTGGGAGGGGTTACTACGGAATTCTTTAATTTCATCTGTGACAGACCACTAGTCGTGTCTGACCCCATTCACCATTGACATGAGGAACCATGTCTGCTAGCCTTTTTTTATAAGGAACAGCACGGCGCGAAAGAGGTGCATGATGCAGATGAAAAGATATGCCCAGGCCGTCATCCTCCTGTTGTCCATTGTCCTCCCGGCAAATCCGAGTGCGGCCTCGCAGGACCGGGAAGTAACCCTGGAACCCGTGCCGGGAAATGAAAATGCCCGCGGGGGACTGATCATCCGCGACAAGGCCCCGCTCACCTGCGATGAACCGATGAAGGAGATTACGATCAACGCCACCGGTCTGGCGCCGAATTCCGTCTACACGGTCTGGACAGTGAGCGAAGAGCCGCGTGCAAAGGCCAGGGGACTGGGGGATGCCGACTACTCGTTCAAAAGCGACGCGGCGGGAAACGGCAGCTATACCGCAGTCATCCCGGACCAGGAATGGATGAGATGCCGGCGCCTCGAAATCATGCGCCATCCTGACGGGAATCCCGGAAATCTGAAGGACAGAGAAATGGCGTTTAAAGCAGACCTGCGGTAAGAGTCTTTTGCGGCAGGGACAGTCCCGACAGGTCCTTTCGGGCTTTCTAAAGGACTTCTTCTTCAGCAGGTCGGATAAAAAAGAGGTCATAAATAATGATGAGCACTCCTGCAAAAAAGATGAGTCCCAGGAAAAAGGTGACCCCCATCCATGTCCGCAGATAGTCCTGGGCAGTCATATATCCCAGACCGACCACGCGTTCGATGTAGGACTGAACAACCCCGGATATGCCGAAAGTCAGTCCCATCAGAAACATCGCGCTTGTGGTGGTCCAGAACCCTATTGTGCCGAGCGTGGGATTGTATCTGTCGATGCCCTTGAGCTTCGGGATCGCAAAGTAGAATACCGTGATGTTGAGAAGCGCATAGGCGCCGAAAAAGGCCAGGTGACCGTGCGAAACAGTGACCTGGGAGCCGTGGGTATAATAGTTGACCTGCGGAAACGTATGCGCAAAACCCCATACCCCTGCGCCGATGAAATGGAACACTGCCCCGCCGATTAAAAGGGTCCAGGTAAAGGGATTGATGATCTTTGTCTTGCGCTTCTTTACATGGTCAAGGGTGTCTATGACCATCAAAAGTATCGGAAGAGGTTCAAGGGCGGAGAATACACCGCCGAACCAGAGCCAGTATTTGGGAGCGCCGATCCAATAATAATGGTGCCCTGTCCCGGTAATACCGGTGAAGAGGAAAAGTCCCAGTTCGACGTACAGCCATTTCTCAAGCACATGCCGCTCCACTCCGGTAAGCCTCAGGAGAATGAAGGCGATTATCGAGGCAGTGACCAGTTCCCACGCGCCTTCCACCCAGAGGTGGATGACCCACCACCAGTAATACCAATCGATCACCTCATTCTGATAAAAGGGAATGCCGAAGAGGTACAGGATCGCCAGGAACGTAAGGCCTCCCAGGAGGTTCCCCTGTATCGCAGTCCATCTCTTCGCCTTGAACATGGTCATCCCGACATTAAAGAGGAAGATGAGCGCGCCTATAACAACCACAATGTCCAGAGGACGGGGGATTTCAAGAAGGGGCCGCCCCTGTGTCCACCCGAAAATGAACCCAATCAGCGCGACGACACCTGTCACAACCAGAACGATCAATTGTATCCAGGCAAGCTTCGGGGAGAAGATCTCTGTCCCTGTTTCCTCGGGAACAATGTAATAGGCGCCACCCATGAACCCGAGGAGCATCCAGAGCACAAGGAGGTTCGTATGCATTGCGCGTGCCGTGGCAAAAGGGAATTTATCGACAATGGATTGGGGTACGGTAAAGGTGTAATTGAAGGCAAGCCACAGCCCCATGATCACCTGGAGCCCGAAGAGAAGCAAGGCGATCCTGAAATACCAGTGTGCGATTTTTTGCGATTGGTATAGCATTCATTCCTCCCTTTAAGAAATAAACCACAGAGAACACAGAGATTTAAGTTCCAAATTCCAGGCATCAAATTCACAAATTCAAATTCTCCAAACAGTCTTGCTTGTCTCCTTTGTTGAGGATTTAGAGTTTCTCTCTATGTCCTCTGTGGTTCACCCCGGCCTCTATTTCAGCCCTGCCAGGAACTTTGTCACCTCTTCCAGTTCCTTTTCAGAAAGGTCCTTCTGCGGAGGCATCTTGGCGTTCGGATTAATACTCTTAGGGTTCCTGATATAGTGCTCTATCCTTTCAAGATCAAGCCTCCGGCCAACAGTATCAAGGGGCGGGCCGAAGGTCCCGCCTTTGCCGTGAAGCGAATGGCAATTCATGCAGCCCCTGTTCTGGAACACTGCAGCGCCAGGGGAGAGCCCGCCTGCAGCCACCGCGATCTCTTCTCCCCTCGTCATGCGCTTCTTGCTGTCCTGCGGGGGCCAGTCCCCGTTATTTATGTTGCCGACCCAGGTAAAAAAGGCGATCAGGTTTTCAACCTCTGCATCGGACACATGCTGCTGCGGCATTTTGCGCCAGGAATCGGCAAAGGCCCTTTCAGGGTTCTTAACGCGAAAGCGGATGCCCTCCTCCCCGACGCGCTGGACCACCCTGGTCATGTCAGGGGCATAGTAGCCGCCGAACCCGAGGATAGTGTGGCAGTCATTGCAGTTGTATTTTTCGAAGGTGCGCTTTCCTGCAATGACCTGGGGAGATAACTTGTCCGCATGCGACAGCGTCTCTACCTGCCTGTGGGTATCCCAGGTAAGGGCCAGAAAAAGGACTCCGGAGGCAAGAGTTCCTATAATGAATATCCGGAATGCGGTCTTTTGGGACATGCCGTTCCTTCTGGTGAAGACTCGCGTGTTGTTCTTTTTGAAGAGGCCTGGATGCCGCTTATTCAAATCTTACTAACTTATTTTGTGAATGTCAAAAATAGCAGGGCAGCGGGTCAGGGCACTAACCTTAGTGGCTGTCCCCGCTGCACTTCCTGCAAAAAAAGGCGACTGTATTTGTAAAAGAACATGACATGAAGCACCCTACCCGGCTGCGTACTCGCCTGATACTCTAATGGATATCACCTGGCCTGAAACTTGCGGGCATGGTGTGCAGATGTGGACCGGCACAAAACGGAGGCACACAGGATGAGCATTCTGGTTTTTTCACCTCATGAGGACGATGAGACCCTTGCCTGCGGAGGAACGATCATCAAAAAGGTGAGAGAGAGGCACAGGGTATCGGTTATCTTCATGACGGACGGAAGCAAATCCCATGATCATCTCAATACCCCGGAGAACCCCGGCCGCGGCGAAATAAAGTTGATAAGGCGGCATGAGGCAGAAGAAGCCGCCCGACTCCTCGGACTGAAAGGGGAAAATATTATATTTCTCGACTTTGAGGACAACACATTGGAAGCTGAAATACCCAAGGCTGTTGTCCTTGTACAAGAGATCCTCTCAAAAGCAAGGCCTGCCGAAATCTTTATGCCCCACAAACACGATTCGCACAGGGACCACTGTGCCGCAAATGCCATTGTATCTTCCGCAGTAAGGGCGCTGCGCCTGGATGCGGACATTTATGAATACATCATCTGGTCGGATACAACAATGCTACGTCAAATACTGAAAAGTCCCGATATCGTTTCAATAGATGTTTCCGATGTCCTGGAATTAAAAAAAAGGGCGATAGCAGCATACAGGAGCCAGGTTGATATCCTGTTCCCCGGGCAGGCAGCTCCGGTACTGGGGCCCTCCCTTGTTGAAAGGTTCAGGCAGCCTTTTGAATTTTTTTCAAAGCATAGGATGAAAAATGGAGAGAGGCAAAGGCATCAAAGCGGCAAAGAAGAGATTGCTTCGGGATACGGCCCCTCGCAATGACAGACTGAGGCCAAGCCGTTAAATTGTCCTTGCGAGGTCGATGCGACCGCGGCAATCTCCCCGTTTTCACCAGGAAGTATCAGTAAGATTTACTTTCCCTCGCGGGGGTCCCTGTCGACAGCAGCGAGAATGCCGTTCAGCAAAACAACAGGTGCAGGAGGACAACCCGGGATGTAAACATCCACGGGGATGACTTTATCGATGCCGCCCAGGGATGCATAGCTCTCCCCGAATATGCCGCCGTTGCAGCCGCAATCACCCACGGCAACCACCAGCTTCGGGGTAGGGGTTGCATTGTACGTCCTGCGCAGGGCGATCTCCATGTTCCTGGTAACCGGGCCTGTTACCAGGAGCAGGTCGGCAAACCTCGGAGAGGCCGTAAAATGAATACCGAAGCGTTCGCAGTTGTAATACGGGTTGTTTATCGCATGGATCTCAAGCTCGCAGCCGTTGCACGAGCCCGCATCGACTTCCCGTATGGTAAGGCTTCTGCGGAAGCGTTTCCTGATCACCTCTTCCAGCTTTGCCCCCACCCGCTTTATCTCTTCTTCAGCAGCGCGGGGGAGCGGTTCAGTGACAATGCCGGTCCGGAATATCTGGTGGAGAATGCGTATCATAGATCGTGCCCCGAATATGATTGATTAAAGCTCTTATTACAAAGGGGGAAGTCAGGAACGATATTGTTGGGTATCGCCTGCTCAAGCCCGAGCCAGTTTACGCTGGACGGGTCCCTGACCATGCACCTGTTCACCTCTCCCCGTGGCCCGGCCTGGAGCCAGTAGATGATCTCACCCCGCCATCCCTCAACCGCTGAAAAGCCTGCGGTGTCGGGCAATGGCTTGCCTGGATCTGCGGTTATGGGCCCCCTGGGCATATGCTCAAGGATATACCGTATGATGCGGATAGACTCCCGGACCTCCTCGACCCTTACCCACACGCGCGCATGCACATCCCCGGTCACCTTGACAGGCACAGCCAGCTCGATATTGTGGTACTGGTCATACGGGGGGAACGGGTTAAAGATGCGGCAGTCCAGGTTGAGTCCGCTTGCCCGGGCCACAAAACCGACAGTGCAGAGTTCCCGTGCCCTCTCGGGTTTAAGCCAACCGGTGTCACGCACCCGGTCTTCAAGGGACGCGTTTTCATCATAGATAACCACCATGCGTTCAAAATCCCTGGAAATGATATCAAGCTCCGCAAGGATCGTATCCGCTCCCGTAATGTCGACGTCCACTGTCACCCCGCCGGGGACAACCTTGTCCATCATGAATCTATGGCCGAAAAGGCTGTAATTCGTGCGAAGGGCAAGCTCCTTCAGCCTGGAAAGCTGGTATAAGGCAAAAGCAAAAGCCGCATCATTGCATATGGCCCCGATATCGCCGAGGTGGTTTGCTATGCGCTCCCTCTCCAGGAAAAGCGCCCTGATCCAATGCGCCCTTTCCGGCACTTTGCATCCGGTCATGGATTCCAGGGCCATGGAATACGCGATACTGTGTCCGACAGTCGTATCGCCCGTTACACGGCCTGCCAGTCTGACTGCATCGTTCCACGAAAGGGACTCGAATCTCTTTTCTATTCCCTTATGAACGTAGCCGAGCCGTTCTTCAAGATTCACGACCATCTCCCCTACTGCCTGGAAGCGGAAATGGCCCGGCTCGATTATCCCGGCATGCACAGGTCCCACGGGTATTTCGTATATCCCTTCACCTTCAGCCCTGGCCCATTGATATTCGCCCTGGACCCTGGGGACAGGTTTCGCTGCGTCATAGGTTTTCCTCAGGGGGAAGATGTCCTGCGGCCAGTCCTCGAACTTTATCCACGGCCTCGGGTCCGGGTGGCCCAGGGGGGTAATTCCCATAAGGCTCCGGATCTGCCGCTCAAACCTGTAGGCAGGCACATAACAAGGGGTAATGCTCGGGAATTGAGGATTATCCGCCGGCAGCTCTGACCTGACGATCAGGTATTCCTTGCCCCACCGGTAACAGGCAAAAACGCTGAAGCCCCTTCCAAAAGGCGTCTCATCAGCCGCCCATTCAGCGGCAAGCAGGGCATAATTTTTTTTCAGCACTCCTGCAGCTTCGGCGAACTTCTCACCCGGCACAGTGCAGCACAGCACGGTAGACGGGCATTGTCCGCCATCTGACCGGACATCAGTCCCAAGCGCCGAGTATAATGCGTCGATCAATGTGCTCATTTCAGCAACTCCACAGCGGTATGGAACCACTGGTTAAGGAAATCGGGCAGGTAAATACCGATCATCAGGACCAGCGCCATATGGAGCACCACGGGCAGGTGGGCCACTTTCATGGAGCGCTGGTGCGAGGGGATCTCTCCCGATACCATGGGCTGCACCCTCCTGAAGAGGGCGGCAAAAGCCACGGCAAGCCCTAAAAGAAGAAAAGGAGTCAGCATAGGGGCGTCCTTTATAGTTGCGGTAAGAATAAGGAATTCGCTTGTAAATATGCCGAAGGGCGGCATGCCCACTATAGCCATGACCCCGAGCATCAGTCCCCAGCCCACTAGGGGGTTTCCTTTGAAAAGGCCCTTGATCCTGGACATCTCCTGTGTCCAGTGCATCTGCGAAGCATGTCCCACGGTAAAAAAGATCGCGGACTTTGCCAGGCTGTGGACAAGCATATGAAGGAGGGCGCCGAAGGTTGCGATAGGCCCGCCGAGGCCGAACGCAAAGGTGGCTATACCCATATGCTCAATGGACGAATAAGAGAACATACGCTTGATGTCCTTCTGCCTCAGTAGTGAAAAAGACGCCGTGATTATGGAAAGAAGGCCGAAGCCCATCATGATATTGCCGGCGTGGTGCGAGTGCGTGGAGCCGTCTACCAGGACTTTGCATCTCACGAGGGCATAGAGCGCGATATTCAGCAGCAGGCCCGAAAGCACGGCTGAAATCGGCGTGGGACCTTCACTGTGCGCGTCAGGGAGCCAGTTATGGAGAGGTACGAGACCGACTTTCGTGCCGTATCCCACCATGAGGAAAACAAAGGCGAGCGAGAGAACAGTCGGTTCGAGCTTGCCGCTCACCTGGCTCAGGTTTGTCCAGAGCAGCGCATCCCCCCCTGCCCCGAGCACTTTTTCAGCCGCAAAATAGAGGAGCACTGTTCCGAAGAGCGCCTGAGCAATACCCACACCGCACAGGATGAAGATCG
>JAJZPZ010000161.1 GCA_021847795.1 Nitrospirota bacterium | reverse complement strand
TAGCCTCATTATTATTAGGTTTTATAGATAAAAAAGAGGGGTCTTACGCCGAATTGCCAGGAAAAGCTCTGATTATCAGCAGGTTAGAGGTGACACGTTAGGTTATTCCTTAAACTCCTGATAAATCATATGTCAGTGAACATGCATACTTCCCGTTTAAGTCGCCTACAAGCGCATGGGTGTGCAAGATAGGGTCAAAGGGATCAGAAGAAAGCTTATCAAATAATCTCTTGTATAATTCTCTTAAGGAGGGATTTCTTTTTAAAAGCTTGTTTGCCTGTTTCAGAAAAACCCTGGTAGGTTTAATCGTCATTACTATCTTCGGCTTCTTCTATTGCCTTAATAAATTCCTCAGCCGAGCTGCATTCTATAGATTCAGACACCTGCTCCGCCTTCAGAACCCGTTTAACCAGGGCCTTGTGCCTGCGCTCTCTGTCGGCGAGATAAGCGGCAAAATCCCTTACCTCATGCACAGCAGATACAGGAAGCCTGGAGAGGATGCCCTTGATATATTCTATTTCATCAGTTTCGGTATCCATAAACTAATTATAACACAATGGAAATAAGAACTATGGGAAAAACGGGACGGCAGCAGGGCAATTGCATCAAAACAGTAATTCAATGAAAAAGGCGAGATTGCTTCAGGATACGACCCTTCGCAATGACGGGGTAGAATGACAGTCATTGCGAGTCCCGACACGCACCGGGATAAACTCCGTTCGGCAATCTAAGGGGTTACTCACTTACCCGGCCTTTTGGTGCGTTAGCCCTGCAGGCAGTGAATTGCCAGGGGCCCGCAGGAGTGAGGCCGGTGGTTTTTTTAAAGGCTTCTGTACAGTAGTTAGCGCTGTTGTAGCCCATGGCTGCGGCTATATCCGCAATCGGGAGATTGTTCTTCCTGAGGAGTTCTTTGGCCCTTTTTTCCCTTTTTTTCAGTGTGGTGAGTAAAACAACAGCCCGGCTGAAAGAGAAAATGGCAGAAGATAAGAAACTATTAAAACTGATCGAGGAGCTTGAGTCAAATGTCAACGTGCTGACACCATGAGGCCCAAGCCCGGCCCACGTCCCCTTCGAAGCCGCCTCTACTCGCCCGTAATTAGCGACCGCGGGTAGGCCGAAACAGGCGGCGTGGCGTTAGGCTCCCATATATGTGGAGTGATAAAAATCATGACCTCCCTTCCGTCGGCTGCATCTTCCCGTCTTCCGAAGAGAGGGCTCAGCAGCGGGATGTCGTCCAGCACCGGGACGCCGGACTTGTTGCGGTACAGGTGGTTCTGTATGAGGCCGCCGATAATTATGGTTTCTCCACTGTTGACCTGCGTGACCGTGGACACCAGGTTCCGGTCGACCTCAACGGCGATATTCTGGGGCGGCGGAACAAAGCCGGAGTCTTCCACCCTTATGCCCATGAGGATCGAGGCGCCGGAAATCACCTTCGGGATTATATCAAGCACCGCGCCTGATGAGATGGGGTGCTCGATAGATACTGTGGCGCCGTTCTCAGCCGAATTCACGATAACGTACCGGTCGTTCGTAATGTTGATGGCGGCTTTTTCCCCGCTTGCGGTCACCAGGTACGGCCTGGTGATTATCCGTGCATTCCCTTTTGTTACAAGATAGTCGATCTCAGCGGACAGCGTCTTCGGATTTACCGTTTGCGACCAGGTGAATTTCAGCGCTTTGTCGGTGAGAGAACCCAGGGCCGATGAAATGCCGCTGAATTCTCCGTGCGCGGCATTGGTGATATCTATAGACATCTGGTCCACAGCGCTTACGTCGACCTCCACCACCATGGCCTCGATGAGAACGTGTTTCGGTTTGTGGTCGGTCCTGCTCACTATTCGCGCGGCCCTGCGCACGTCATCAGGAGTCCCCGAAAGGACCACTGCATTGGAGCTGTTCAGGGCGGCGAACCTGACGGGACGGGACATATCTTTGGAATAGAAATCCTCCAGCACCTTGATAACCTGGGCAACATCGATATTGCGGCATGTGATCTCTACGGTTGTCGTGCCTTTAGCCCCGGTATTTGCGCCGGACTGCGCCAGCCCGCCGGTGCTGCCGCCCGCGGCAGAGCCTTTCGGGGGAAGTGCCGGAGGCGTCTTATCCGAAGTTGCCGGTGAGCCCGGGACGAGTATGCCGTTCTGTCGTATTACCTCGATATTATTGGAAGCCAGAAGCGTGTTCATGGCGGCAAGGAAGGGGACGCGATCGAACGTTGCGGAAACATCCCCGTAGAACATATCCGTATCGAGGGCATTCTGGAAATGGGTCATCAATAGTAGACGCTTAACTACTTCACGAAGCGGGGCCTTTTTGAGATCGACACTGACGAGGAAGTCGCCGCCTGCCTTCTCAACAGTCAGTTTGTTTATCCCGGCCGGCGCGGGCCTTCCCGTTCTCTTGGCCTCCAGGCCACGCTGTTCCTTCAGTTTTGTCAGGAGGGCCTCCAACTCCTTGTCGCTCCTGGTGGTATTTATTGTCGAGCACCCGGCAAACAGGAACAGGAGGAGCAAACAGAGAAACACTGCCGTTAACCTAAAGCATCCACGCCTCGTTCTCGATCGCTTCCTCCCGTAAAAAGGCATATGGCTAAGGATGAGTGGCTTTGTTGCACAGGTCCTTAAGTTTCCAGGGCAGGCACGGACAGCACTTATCCTCTTTTACAGCCCAAAGGGCTACCAGGCATGTTGCACCATACGTATCGGCGCAAGCCTCGATTCCAGGTGTAACAACGGCTGCGCATTCAGTAGCTTTCAGTGCGCCACAACCCTTACTCTCAACGTGGGCGCCCGGTTTTTGTACGTCCTGCTTCCCGGCTGTTACAGGTTTCTTGTCAGGCTCTGCTGCGAACGCGGGCAAAACCGAAAAAGAAATCAAAAAGACAACGGCAAGTGCGGCAACAAATACTCTCACTAGACCCTCCTAATAAACTCTTAGATTTGTCAGACATCCGGCAATCGAGGATTGACCGGGGTGCGCCATACTCAACGCCCGCCATTTATAACACAAAGTAATACTATGTGTAAAGAAGACGAATTGCCTCATCAAAAATAATAAGAAAGAAAAAGTGCCGGGCCTTGACGGGCTGTTGCCAAAATCCTTTTAAGAATCGGCAATAGTTCTCTGACATGGGCCACAGGATAACGTGCGGCCCATTTTTATTTTATGCGCAGCATGAGAGCCCTCAGCCCTCCTCGCCTTCCAGCCCGTATTTTTTCAGCTTTCTCCAGAGGGAGACGCGGTCGATTTCGAGGATCTGTGATGCAAGGGTCTTGTTGCCGCCCACTTCGTTGAGCACCCATTTGATGTAGGCCATCTCCTGGTCCTCAAGGGACGGGATCTTTCCTTCCTTTTTCCTGAAGGTCTTTATGCTCAGCTCCCTCAGGTCTTCGGGGAGGTGGGCCACTTCGATGCTGTTGCCCGTGGCGAGCGCGACTCCCCGCTCGATGATGTTTTCGAGCTCTCTTACATTCCCGGGGAAATCGTAGTTTATCAGGAGGGCTATCACTTCCTGCGCTATCCCGGTAACGTTCTTTTTCATGATTGCGGCATACTTCTTCAGGAAGTAATAGCTCAGGATGTGGATATCCTCTTTTCTCTCGGAGAGCGGCGGTATGTGCAGGGATACCACGTTCAGCCTGAAATAGAGGTCCTGCCTGAAGTGCCCGCTCTTTATGGCATCGTGGATGTCGCGGTTCGTTGCGGCTATGAACCTGACGTCGACTTTGAGCGGCTCCGTTGCGCCAAGCCGCAATACCTCTCTCTCCTGGATCACCCTGAGGAGTTTCACCTGCATGGATTGCGGCATCTCCGTGATCTCGTCAAGGAACAGCGTGCCCCCTGAAGCCATCTCTATCAGTCCTTTCTTCATTTCCGAGGCACCGGTAAAGGCCCCTTTTTCGTGGCCGAACATCTCATTGGACAGGAGTTCCTCGGTAAAGGCGCCGCAGTTTATGGCAAAGAAGGCCCCCTCTGAGCGCGTGCTGTTGAAATGGATGCATTTTGCGAAAAGTTCCTTGCCTGTTCCGCTTTCCCCGCTCAGGAGGACATTGCAGTCAGTAGGGGCTATCTGACGCGCCGTATCCAGGAGCCTCTGCATGGTCGCATCCTGGGTTATGATCTTTACCTTCCCCTGGTAGGTCTCTATCTGCTCCCTGAGTTGCTGGTTTTCTTTTTTCAGCCTGACCTTTTCGATCGCCTCTTTGACGACCTTTCGCACTTCGTCGAGCTTGAAGGGTTTTGATATATAGTAGAACGCCCCGTATTTCATGGTGTCCACTGCCGACTGGAGGGTCGCATAGCCGGTGATCATGATCACTTCGGTATCAGGGTAGAGTTCGCGGCAGCGCTTAAGTATCTGCATGCCGTCCACCTTCTCCATCCTGAGGTCCGTAAGCACGACGTCGAACTGCTTGCCGTCGAGCAGTTTCAGCGCGTTCTGGCCGCTTTGCGTGGACGTGACCTCGTATCCTTCCTTTTTCATGACATGCTCCAGGTTCTTCAGGGCTATCTTTTCATCATCAATAACCAGCACTCTCGCATTGTCCTGCATTCCGTCTCTCCCTCTTTTCCGTATGACTTTATTTCAGGCAGGAGCTACCCTGCCTGCCCGGCCTTTGTGTTCTTAGGCGCCGGCAGCCTGATCAGGAACGTTGTTCCTTTGCCCACCTCGCTGTCAACGGCAATGCAGCCGTCATGCTCCTCTATGATCTCATGAACGATAAAGAGCCCGAGCCCCGAACCTTTCCCCACATCTTTTGTGGTAAAAAAGGGATCGAACACTTTGGGACGCACGTCCTGGGGAATACCTGAACCGGTGTCTGTTATCCTGATGTCCACCGTGTCGCCCTCAAGGGTGCATGTGCCGTTATACTTGAGATAATTGTATATCTCTCCATTGTGTGCATCAGTCTCCCCGGCGTTCCTGCGCTGCCGGGCCTGGATAGTAACGGTCCCTTCATCAGCAATGGATTCCAGGGCGTTTTTTATCAGGTTCAGGAAGGCCTGCTGTACCCGTTGTTTATCGGCGAAGATGAGCACGGCATCAGGCACATCTATGGTTATGCCGACCTTTGTCGGGATCTGGCCCTTGATAAAACGGATGGTCTCTTCAAAGAGCTTTTTCAGGGGGATTTCCTCTTTTTTGAAATCCTTGTCACGTGAAAATTCGAGCAGGGACCGCACAATGTTCCTCGCCCTGTCGGTCTGTCCGTCTATTTGCGCAAGGAGCTCTTTTTTGTATCCCATGTCGGTGTCCTCAATCTCCTCGGTGAGGATCTGGCAGGATGAAGATATGTTCGAAAGGGGGTTGTTCAACTCATGGGCAACGCCTGAAAGCAGTGTGCCGAGCGAGGCCAGCTTTTCCGATTGGATGAGGTGCCGCTGCCTCAGTTCCAGTTCCTTCAGCATTTTGTTGAAGGCGTTGGTAAGGGAAACGATCTCGCGGTCTTTTGAATCAATCAGTATATTCTCGAACCTCCCGCCTGCGATCACTTCCATGCTGTTTTCGAGCAGCTTGAGGGGGCGGACGATGATCCGCGAAAGCACCTGCCCGATGATGATGCCGGCAAGGGAGAGAAAGATGGTTGAAGAGATAAAGATGTCCCGTGAATTGTAGAGGATTGTCTGGAGGTGGCGCCGTTCCGTTTTGGAGATATATTCGGACATGGTCAATATGTCTTTGCCGGTCTTCCGGATGTTCTGTTCCAGGGAAATCCTCCGGGTAAGTTCATCTTTGTTCAGCTTTGCGTACTGCCCCATAAGCGACTTGTAATTCTTCAGCTTACTGTCCAGGTCCCTGACCTGACCGGGCCGGACCATAGCGGTGAAACCCTTTGCATTGCTCGTGAGCAACTCCTGGGCCTTGGTCACGTAGGTTATATTTTCATCGTAATCCGATTTTTGCCCGTAGATGATGAAGTTCTTTTCGAATCTCCTGATTTCAAGGGCGGTGTCGAAGAATTCGGAGACGATCTCCCCGAAGAATATTTTCCTTTCCATGTACCTGAGTTCCATAATGGTGAACAGGGAAAGGCTTACGATGATGAAGACAATAGCATAGTATCCGAGGATGATCTTCTGCCTGATGCTGGTCTGGCACCGGAATTTCTCAAACATAACTTATTCTAACAAAGGCCGTTGCAATAAGCAACAATTGGGAATGGTCCTGCAACAAAGGCCAAAAGACAGTGATGATTGAAGAGTAAACGGCAGTTAAAAGTTAAGGCTGAAGGGCGAAAAACCAAAAAATAAAGAGTCTTTGCCCTGAAACTCATCACGCATCAATCATAACGGTTTTTAGGTGTTGTTTTTCCTGTCCAGTGCTTCTCTGAGCTTTTGCGCCAGTTTGTACGGCATGATAGGCTTTTGTATGAAGACGACTTCCGGGTCGAGGACCCCATGGTGGGCGATTGCACGATCGGTGTATCCGGACATGAAGACCGCTGCTGTTTCCGGGTGCTGCATGCGGAAGGCATCGGCCAGTTCCTTCCCATTTACTTCGGGCATTATGACATCGGTGAGCAGGACATCTATGTTTTGCCTGAAATCGCTGCCTATGCGCAGTGCCTCGGTGGCCTCTTTTGCCTCGAGAACCCTGTATCCCGGCGAACTTAACATGGCGGCAATGACGGTCCGCACCTTTGCGTCATCGTCTACCACGAGGATTGTCTCTGCGCCCCCTGACAGATTGCCGGCCTGTTCGCCTGCAATGGCAGCGTCGTTCTCCATTGAAGGCAGATATATCCTGAACATCGCCCCTTTGCCAGGCTCGCTGTAGAGGTGAACATAGCCTTCATGCTGCTTTACAATCCCATACACGGTCGAGAGCCCCAGGCCGGCGCCCCTGCCGAGTTCTTTTGTGGTGAAGAACGGCTCGAACACCCTTTCCTGGATCTCCCGTGACATCCCTATCCCCGTATCGCTCACCGTAAGCGCAACATAACCCCCTGGTTTCACATGGGGGCGCTCAAAGGCCGGCGCCGCATCGAGAACGGCATCGGCTGTTTCGATGATGATCTTTCCTCCGTCGGGCATCGCATCTCGGGCATTTACCACCAGATTCATGATCACCTGCTCTATCTGGCCCGGGTCGGCCATGACATTCCTGACCATAAGAGGCTCATAAACTTCTTTTGTAACAGGTTCTTTCAACTGCAGCGCTTGCTTGCAGGGGCAGTTGTGAAAGGGCGCGTTTGCCCTATGGACCAGTTCATAACATTGCTTCCCGATAATCTTTTCCTGCTCCAGGTGAAAGAGATTGGAAAAAGCTTTGTTTACCTTTTCATCATGCAGGTGTAGGCGGTAATTTAATCTGCCCTAAAGAGAGTAATTTTGGGACTGGGAATATTGAGTTAAGGCGCAACGATCCGGCAACTCACCATATCGAAGGCGA
>JAJZPZ010000160.1 GCA_021847795.1 Nitrospirota bacterium | reverse complement strand
GACAGGGTGAACATCGAGGTTTAGAGGGGTTGCCCCATGGGATGCAGGTTTTGCCAGGCAGGCATGATTTACCGGCCCCTCAGGGAGAGGTCTCCTGAAAGGGTATTGCAGCTTGCCGGGGAGTCGCTTAAGAACACGGGTTATGATGAAGTGTCCTTTACCTCTCTGAGCGCGGGTGATTATTCCCATCTTCCCCACGTCGTAAGGGAGTTCAACAGGAGATTCGGAAGCTCAAAGATAGCCCTGTCACTGCCCTCGCTGAGGGTTGCTGCCGTGAACCAGGAGATCCTGAGGGAGATACGGACGATAAGGAAAACAGGATTCACCATGGCGCCTGAAGCCGCAACGGACAGGCTGAGGAGCGTAATCAATAAAGACTTCGGCAATGATGATTATGACAGGGCCTTGAGGGCCCTCTTTGAAGAGGGTTGGCTTAACCTGAAGCTGTACTTCATGATAGGGTTGCCCACGGAAAGGGATGAGGATATCGAGGCAATAAGGGAGATGGCCCTCAGCGCGCTGAGGACGGCGAAGAAAAACACGGGCAGGTTTGTGAACATAAGCATTACCGTGTCACCTTTTGTCCCCAAGTCACATACCCCTTTCCAGTGGCACGGGCAGGTGGGTTTCGATGAAATGAAAAGAAAGCTGCGCTATCTGAAGGAGGCCCTCAGCAGCAAGAAGTTCAAGTACAAAGGGCATAATGAAGAGACGAGTCTTCTCGAAGCGGTATTCGCACGGGGGGACGCAAAGCTGTCCGGGCTTATAGAAACGGCATGGCAATCGGGGTGCAGGCTTGACGGGTGGTCGGAGATGTTTGATTTTACCAAGTGGCTTGCCGCTATGGATAAGACCGGCCTGGACGGGATGTCCTGCGCACAGCGATCCTTTGGAAAGGATGAGGAGTTGCCCTGGGACATGATAGATATCGGGGTGAAAAAGGAGTTCCTCTATAAAGAGTACGAACAGTCGGTTTCGGAAAAGCGGACGCCGGACTGCCGGAAGTCCTGTACGGCCTGCGGCCTCCAATGCAATAAAGACAGTAACGAGTCGGCAGTAACAAGTAACCCTAAAGACAGTAACGAGTTACAAGTAACAAGTAACAAGTTAAAGGCTAAAGGCAAAGACTCGTCACTTGTCACTCGTTACTCGTCACCGTCTTCAGACTCGTCACTCGTTACCGACAAGGTTACGTATAACCCATCGCCCGGCAAGGTGCGCGTGCGCGTTCAGTTTTCAAAAGCGGGAAGGCTCCGCTATCTTTCTCATCTCGAGCTGGTATCGGCGGTGATAAAAGGGCTCAGGAGGGCGGACGTGCCTTTCGACATATCGCAGGGGTTCCACCCGTCTCCGAAAATCTCTTTCTGTCCGCCCCTCAGTGTCGGGGTGGGAGGGGAAAAGGAATTTTTTGATATGGAGGTTTTCACCCCTTTTGATATAGAATTCTATGGTAAGAAATTGCACCATGCCATGCCTGAGGGGATCGGAATCGCTAAAATGTCGGTAATCCCCGTGAATGAGCCGTCTCTGAGTAATTTTATCAAGAGGTATGAATATAGAGTGACGGGCTTGAACGCGGAGGCGCGGAAGTCCGGAAGCCCGGAAGAAGAGCAAGGGGCGGAAGCGCAGCAAGAGGGACAGCCTCCCGCGTTCCCGCAATTCCGGCCCGGCGACCCGCTTATTGTTCAGAGGGAGGGGAAGGATGTGGATATATCTCCCTGCATCGAGAAAGTCGAGCCGGTCAACTCGCCGGAAGGCAGCACCGGCGACCGGGGTTTTGTGCTGACCTTAAAAGACCATGATGATATTAAGGTGAGAATCGGAGAGATAGCCGGGGCTCTGTTCGGCACGGGTATTGCCGAATTGGATGTCACGAGAACAGCGGTCTACGGCTGGAAGGGGGAGTGGAGAGAACCGTTATGACGGGTGAGCTTGTAATCAATGTGACAAGAGAAGAGAGCCGGGTTGCACTCCTTGAAGGCGGGCAGGTCGTAGAACTGTATATCGAAAGGAAGAGGGACACAAGCCTCGTAGGAAATATTTACAAGGGCAGGATTTTGAAAATACTGCCCGGCATGCAGTCTTCCTTTATTGATATAGGACTCGAAAAAGCGGCTTTCCTTTATGTGGCCGACATCATGACCGATATGGAGGACTATTATACCGCCTTCCTTTATAACGGCATGGAAGAGCCGGAGCTGTATACAAGGGCGGGGCATATGGAGGAATCGCTTTCCATAGAAGAGTTGATACAAGAAGGCCAGGAACTTCTCGTTCAGGTTTCGAAAGACCCCATTGGGACAAAAGGGGCCAGGGTGACCTCTTACATTACACTTCCCGGCAGATATGTAGTGCTTATGCCTAACGTGGAACACGTGGGCATCTCGCGCAGGATAGAGGACGAAGAGACCCGTGCGCACCTGAAGGCCATTGCCTCGGAAATCCGGCCCAAGGGGTTCGGGCTGATTATGAGGACCGCCTGCGAAGACGCTACTCCTGAAGAGATAAAAAGGGACATGGAGTTCCTGCTCCTGCTCTGGGACAATATACAGAAGAAACGGGAGAAAGTATCGGCCCCCTCGCTCCTCTACAGTGATCTCGATCTGGTGTTCAGAAGTGTGCGGGATTTCATGAGCCACGACGTGGGGAGGCTCGTGATAGACTCGCCCGAGGAGTACGAAAGGCTGAAGGAATTTGCAAAGACCTATTTCCCGAGACTTATCGACAAGATAGAGTTATACGAAGGCAGGGAGCCGATGTTCGATGCCTTCGGACTGGAGCTTGATATATCGAGGGCCCTGGGAAGAAGGGTATGGCTCAAGTCCGGCGGGTACATCGTGATCGACCAGACAGAGGCCATGACCGTTATTGATGTCAACACGGGAAAATTTGTCGGCAAGGAAAACCTGGAAGATACGATTCTGAAGACGAACCTTGAGGCAGTAAAAGAGATCACCTATCAGATACGGCTCAGGAACCTCGGCGGCATTATCGTGACGGATTTTATCGATATGGAGAAGACCGAGAACAGGGAGAAGGTTTTTAAGGCTTTTGTGGATGCCATGAAGAAGGACAGGGCTAAAAACACCATTTACAATATCTCGGAGCTCGGCATTATACAGATGACGAGGAAGCGGGTGAGGGAAAGCCTTGGGCGTGTGTTGTGCGAGCAATGTTCCTATTGCGAAGGCCGGGGCTTCATTAAATCGTCACGGACAGTCGCATATGAGATTTACAGAAAGCTGAAGAAGATGAACCTCGGCAGCGGGACCATGGTAATGATCAAAGCCAACCCCTCAGTGGCTGAGCTCCTGTCCGAAGAGGAAAGGCTTGGACTTGAAGATATCGAGAACGCCTACGGCATCCAGATCATCGTCAAGGAGGACTTGAAGCTCCATCAGGAGAACTACGAAATTACAGTGCTTTGAAAGGCAGTGAAGAGCGTAACGACCGTGAAGAGTAATGAGTGATCAGTGATGAGTTGAAAGACCGTGATGAGTGATGCGTGATCAGTGATGAGTTGAAGGATAAAGACCCGTTACGCCGCACTGTCTTTATACTCATCACCCATTACGCATCACGCATCGCTGCCTTTGGACTGATCACGCGTTACGGATTACGAATCCATGACTGAAAAGCTTGAAAAACTCTTATCCATCCTGAAAGATATGCAATCCGCAGTCATCGCCTTTTCCGGGGGCGTAGACAGCACCTTTCTCCTGAAGGCTGCGGGTGAAGCCGGCATCCCTCATCTTGCCGTCACCGCTTTTTCCGAGACCATGCCCGCGAGTGAATTGAAGTTCGCCGGGGAGGTGGCCCAACTCATCACTGCCCGCCACACAGTGATCAAAACCAGGGAACTGGACGATCCCCGTTTCACCAGTAATCCCAGGGACAGGTGTTACTACTGCAAGGACGAACTCTTTACCAGGCTCTCGGAGATCGCTGCGGCTGAGGGGTACAGGTTTGTTGCCGACGGCAGTAATTGTGATGACCTTTCGGACTGGAGACCCGGCAGACAGGCTGCGGTGCAGCACGGCGTAAGGAGTCCTCTTGTGGAAGCCTCCTTGTCCAAGAGGGAGATCAGAGAACTGTCAAAACAGATAGGGCTGCCCACATGGGAAAAGCCGGCCTCTCCCTGTTTGTCCTCCCGGGTGCCCTATGGGACAGAGATTACGCGGGATGCGCTCAGGAGGATCGAGCTGTCCGAGGAGTTCCTGAAGGGCCTGGGATTCGGGGAGTTGCGGGTCAGGAGCCACAACGATACGGCGCGGATCGAAGTTTCGGGTGAGAGTATCGGCAGATTTCTAGGCAAGGATACCCGGGAATCCGTGGTAAAGCGTCTTAAAGAGCTGGGGTTCAGGTATATCTCCATTGACCTGGAAGGCTTCAGGAGCGGAAGGCTGAATGAATAAAGACAGTAACTCTAAAGACAGTGACAAGTCACAAGTAACAAGTAACTTTAACGACAGTAACGAGTTACAAGTAACAAGTAACGAGTTAAAGACTAACGACAAAGACTTGTCACCGTCTTCTGAGCCTTTACTTGTTACTCGTAACTTGTTACTTGTTCCTGATGAGGTTGCTCGTCACTCATCACCGTCTTTCTGCGTCCGCTGCGGCAACTGCAAATCAGTCTGTCCTACCTATGCTGAAGATGCGACCGAGGGGATGAGCGCGCGGGGCCGGATCATGCTCCTGAAAAAGCTTGCCGAGGGCGAAATAGAGCCCTCCAAAGTGCTGGACGAAAGGATATTCAGCTGTATTCTCTGTGGGGCATGTAACAGCATATGTCCCCTGGGGATCGGTATAACGGATGCAATCTATCAATACAGAAGGGACCTGAAGGGATTTAACAGGAAAAGAATGTTTTTCGGCCTCGGAATGAGTGTTGCGCTGAAAAGTGCGCCGGCGGGCTTCAGGATCCTGAAATTTATCGAAGGGATAAGAGAGGTCGTGCCGGTGCACAGGTTTCAGCCCTTCAGGGCATTAAGGGAACTGGGCATTGAATCCCTTGAAGCGCCCCTGCGGGACGGCGAATCTCTTTTCAAGGTCGCACGGCCGAAGGGCAGGATTGCGATATTCACGGGATGTTCGGTCAATTTCCTCTATCAGGGAATCGGCAGGTCATTGATACGCACTCTGAAAAAATTGAATTACGAGGTGGTCCTCCCGAAAGGGGAGGTCTGCTGCGGCGCCCCGCTCATGGGGCTGGGGTTTGAAGAGGATGCCGCTGAACTTGCAGAGAGGAACATGAAGACCTTCAAGAGGATGAATGTCGAGGCGGTGATAGGCCTCTGCCCGACGTGCATTAATTTTATCAGGAACGAATACAGGCGGCTTATCGGGGATGGAATAGAAAATGCGCAGGAGGTCTCACAGTTTTTTATTGACAAGTTGCCGGCAACAAGCAACTCTAAAGACAGTAACGAGTCACAAGTAACAAGTAACTATAAAGACAGTAACGGGTCACAAGTAACAAGTAACTATAAAGACAGTAACGGGTCACAAGTAACAAGTAACAAGTTAAAGACTAAAGACTCTAAAAACTCGTCACTTGTCACTCGTTACTCGTCACTGCCTTCAGACTCGTCGCTCAAGGTCATCTATCATGATCCCTGCCACTCTGTTCACGGCCTGAAGGTGAAGGCGGAACCGAGGCGGATATTGAAGTCCATGGGGCTGGACCTGATCGACGCTGAAGGGGGGTGCTGTGGATTTGGCGGCGCTTTTAGGTTATTATATCAAGATCTTTCCCAAAGCATTCTCCGGAAAAGGATCGAGGAATACAGGAAGGCCGATGTTATTGTCACCTCCTGCCCGAATTGCATGATCCAGTTCAGGAGCAGGATAAAGGACAGAAAGATAAAGCACATTGTTGAGCTTATTGAAGAGGCAGTGCAAGGAGAGAGAGATGAAAAAGAAAGATAAGGCCGGAAAGTTTGAAGTCGTTATCCCCCAGGGGGCCCATGACGGCGACAAACCCAAGCGTATGAAGATCGAGAAGAGGACCGGCTGCACCAAGTGCGGCAAGTGCTGCCGTGAAGGCAGCCCGACACTGCTGAAAGGGGACTTGCCGCTTTTTACGTCAGGGGTGCTCTCCCATGATAATACTTACACGATCAGAGAGGGTGAGCGGGTCATGTCTTACGGGGATGATGACGTGTATGAGTCCTTTATGGAGCTTATCAAGATCAAGAACAAAGAGGACAAAACGGAATGTTTTTTCTACCGCGCAGAGGATGAGAAATGCAGCATTTATGAAAACAGGCCTGTCCAGTGCAGGAATTATGAATGCTGGTCAGCGGTCCCCCAAAAACTTTCCCCGGGGAAGCCTTCAGAGAAGCCGTCCCACGATGTTTTTGAAGGCCTGGAGAAGAACAGGCTGACCAGGCAGGAGGTCTTTCATTCCGTTGACGTGGTCCTTGACATCATAAAGACCCACGAGGAGAAGTGCTCCTACAGGAAACTTGCCGATGCCTTTGAGCGGCTTGCGAACAGCGATGAGTCCGCAGTGGAAGAGATCATGGACATGCTCCAGTACGACACCTATGCGCGGCCTTTCCTGAAAGAGAAGTTCAATATACCCGAAGGCGCCATGGACCTGATAATGGGCAGCCCGATGCTGGATACCATAAGCGGATTCGGATTCAGAGTAAAAAAAGAAGGCGATGAATATGTCTTATTACCACTAGAGAACGGGGAGGAAAAATGAAGTTTTTTATCGACACGGCTAATGTTGACGAAATCCGGAAGGCATGGGAGGTCGGGGTGATTGACGGAGTCACTACAAACCCGTCCCTGCTGTCAAAGGAGAAGAAGGAGCCTGTGGCCCTTCTGAAGGAGATCTGCAGTATTGTCGATGGCCCGATCAGCGCGGAAGTCATAGGACTGAAGGCTGATGAAATGGTGAAAGAGGCGGAAGAACTGGCAAAGATCCATGAGAATATCGTCATTAAAATACCCATGACTGAAGATGGATTGAGGGCGGTCAAAAGGCTTTCTTCAGCAGGCATCAAGACAAATGTTACCCTCATATTTTCCTCCAGCCAGGCGCTGCTTGCCGCAAAGGCCGGGGCAACCTATGTCAGCCCTTTTGTCGGCAGGCTTGATGATATAAGCCACGTTGGAATGGATATCGTCGAAGATATCCGGATCATATATGAAAATTACCTGTTCGACACCGAAATCATTGTTGCAAGCATACGGAACCCCCTCCATGTTGTCGAGGCGGCAAAGATCGGGGCTGATATCGCCACCATTCCTTACAGCGTCATCACGCAGCTTATCAAGCACCCTTTGACGGATATCGGCATAGAGAAATTTCTGAAGGACTGGGAGAAAGTGAAAGGCAAGTGAGCGAAGAGTGGACAGAGGTCTTTATCACCTATGACCCCCTTGAGGCCGAGATGATTAAAGACCTTCTGGAAAGCGGGGAAATCCCCGTGGTATTGAGATCATCAAAAGTCAGCCCGTATCCGGTGAACATCGGCAAGATGGGTGAGATTAAAATTCTGGTCAGGAAGTC
>JAJZPZ010000159.1 GCA_021847795.1 Nitrospirota bacterium | reverse complement strand
TGTGCAATTGAGGACTGAAAACAAGGGGAAGACGGCTTATAACATGGTCGGGTTCCAGACACGGCTGAAATGGCCCGATCAGAAAAGAGTATTCAGGATGATCCCCGGCCTGGAGCATGCGGAATTCCTGCGCTTCGGGAGCATCCACCGGAACACCTTCATCAACTCACCGCTTCACCTGAACAGGGACCTTTCCCTTAAAAAGAAAGACACTCTTTACCTTGCAGGGCAGATCACCGGAGTCGAGGGCTACATAGAATCAACTGCCATGGGTCTGCTGGCCGGAATGAATGCTGCACGGAGGCTGCAGGGCAAAAAGGCCCTTTATCCTCCTGATGCGTCTGCTCACGGGGCGCTGGTAAGGCATATCACAGAGTCCGACCCCAGACACTTCCAGCCGAGCAACATCAATTTCGGGCTCATGCCTGCCGATGAAAAGGTCCTCGGCATCCGGGACAAAAAGCTCCGGAGAGAAAGGGTCGCAGAGGTTGCATTAAAACAATGGACAGAGTATATTTATAACAATAACAGGGTCATAGAGCAGAGGTCATGATGCCTTCCGGGGGAATGGAATCACATATCAAGAAATTTTTAAGATACCTCGAAGTGGAACGAGGTGTTTCCGATCATACCCTGCGGGCGTATAAACGTGACCTGGCGGACTTCAGCGACCACTGCAAAGCAGCACCGGAAGAGATTGATATGGTCGATATCAGGGGGTTCATCTCGGACCAAATAATGGGGGGCAGATCAAAGACAACCGTTGCGAGGAGGCTTGCCGCTCTCAGGTCCTTCTTCGGCTATCTGTACCAGGAAGGATATGTAAAGATCAACTATGCAAAGCTCGTCCCCTCCCCAAAAGCGGTAAAGCATCTGCCGAACTTCCTGTCCGTTGATGACGCATTCGACCTTGTGCAGACCCCGGAAGGCATTGGCCTTCTCCCTGTCCGCGACAGGGCCATACTGGAACTGCTCTATTCAAGCGGATTGAGGGTGAGCGAGGTAACAGGGCTCAATACCGATGATCTGAATTTACGGGAAGGTCTCGTAAAAGTCAGGGGGAAGGGCAGGAAGGAGCGGATCGTGCCTGTCGGAAGCAAGGCCCGGGATGCGATAAAATCATATCTTATCGAGCGGATGCTCTTTAAAAAGAAAAAATCAGTGCCGGACTCTGATTCTGCTTTTTTCCTGAACAAAAACGGGGGCAGGCTGACGGACAGGCAGATACGGCGCATCGTGGTAAGGTCGGCCCGTGCTATCGGCATTACCGGGCAGATAGGCCCCCACACCCTGAGGCATACATTCGCCACCCACCTCCTTGTAGGAGGAGCGGACCTGAGGCCGATCCATGAACTTCTGGGCCATTCGTCTCTTTCAACGACACAGAAATATACGCATCTCGATATAGGCCATTTGATCGATGTGTACGACAAGGCACATCCCTTTGGGAATGATGCGAATTCCAAAGCCTGAAACATGAGGCAAATACGAAATCCCAAACAAAAGGAGAAATTCTAAATCCTAAGCACGAAACTCTAAACAATATCTAAATTCAAAATTCAAATACTCCAAACTGTTTTGGATTTCGGTCATTTGAATTTGTTTAGGATTTAGATATTCGTGCTTTGAATTTGTTTTAAATTTCGGATTTCGAATTTAGGATTCTACCGAGGAGGAAGGATGTTTCACGGGACTACGATTCTCTGCGTACGGCGCGGAGGCAAGGTTGCCATTGCCGGCGACGGCCAGGTAACAATGGGGAACACGATACTGAAGCACAATGCCAGAAAGATCAGGAAAATGTATAATGATAAAATCCTCGCAGGCTTTGCAGGGGCCACGGCAGATGCCTTTACCCTGTTTGAAAAGTTCGAGTCAAAGCTTGAAACGTACAGGGGAAACATCACCAGGGCGGCTGTGGAGCTTGCAAAAGACTGGAGGACAGACCGGATACTGAGAAGACTTGAAGCGCTGCTGATCGTATCGGATGCCGAACATACGTTCATACTTTCAGGCACCGGGGATGTCATCGAGCCCGAAGGCGGGGTTGCGGCAATAGGGTCAGGCGGTCCCTACGCCCTGGCCGCAGGCAGGGCGCTGTATGAGAATACGGACATTGCAGCAGAAGATATCGTCAGGAAAGCGATGGACATAGCAGCCGACATCTGTATTTATACAAACAAAAACATTACTCTCGAGGAATTACATGAATAACTTCATACCGAAAATGATTGTCGCTGAACTGGATAAATACATCATCGGGCAGAACAAGGCAAAAAAAGCGGTAGCCATCGCATTGAGGAACAGGTGGAGAAGGCAGCGCCTGTCCCCTGACCTCAGGGACGAGGTCCTGCCGAAGAACATTATCATGATAGGCATGACAGGCATCGGGAAGACCGAAATCGCGCGGAGGCTTGCAAAGCTGGCCAGCGCGCCCTTCCTCAAAATCGAGGCCTCCAAGTTTACCGAGGTCGGCTACGTGGGACGCGATGTGGAATCCATGATCAGGGACCTCACCGAAATCGCGATGAATATGGTAAAGACAGAGCACATGGAAAAAGTCCAGGAAAGGGCCAAAGTCCTTGCCGAAGACCGGGTCCTCGACCTCCTTTTGCCCCAGCCGAAATTCACCAGGGGGGCCGTTTCTGAGACCGAAGACAAAGAGCATTATGCGGAAACCCGGGAGAGGCTGCGGGCGCAATTGCGTGAAGGCAAGCTTGATTCCCGGTATGTGGACGTCGAGGTCAAAGAGAAGATGATGCCCTTCGGTGTCGTATCAAATGTCGGCATGGAAGAGCTTGAGATCAACTTAAAGGAAATGCTGGGGAGTTTTCTGCCTGAAAAGTCCAAAAGAAAGAAGGTCAGGGTTTCCGAAGCCCTCACCATGCTTACGCAGGAAGAGGCGAATAAACTGATCGACATGGAAAAGGTCACAAAGGAAGCCATCACCAGGACAGAGCAGACCGGCATCGTCTTTCTCGATGAGATAGACAAGATCGCAAGCAGGGGGGGGCAAGGTCACGGGCCCGATGTGTCCCGTGAGGGCGTCCAGAGGGACCTCCTGCCTGTCGTGGAGGGATCGACAGTTGCAACAAAGCACGGCCCTGTAAAGACCGAGCATATCCTTTTTATTGCGGCAGGCGCATTTCACACGGCAAAGCCGTCGGACCTCATTCCCGAGCTCCAGGGAAGATTCCCCATACGGGTTGAACTTGAGCCCCTCGGGAAAAACGAATTCATGAGAATACTCACAGAGCCCCACAATGCTTTGATAAAACAATATACGGCGCTCCTCGGGACTGAGGACGTACAGCTTGAATTCAATGCGGATGGAGTGGATGAAATTGCCGGGATAGCGGTTACCGTAAACGAGAAGACGGAAAACATCGGGGCCAGAAGGCTCCATACAGTGCTTGAAAAGCTCCTTGAGGACATCTCATTCAATGCACCTGAGATGAAAGATCAGAAGGTCGTAATAGACCGTGAATACGTAAGAGAAAAACTTTCGGATGTGGTTAAGGATGAGGACCTCAGCAGGTATATACTCTAAAGACGGTAACGAGTTGGAAACAACAAGTAACGAGTTAAAGACTAACGACAAAGACTCGGCACCGTCTTCAGGTCCTTTACTGGTCACTCGTTACTTGTTACTTGTCACTGTCTTTAAGGTTACTCGTTACTGGTTGCCCGTTACTTATAAGGTTGCGCGCTACTCTTTACTGATAATGATCGCAGCGTTTATTGCTTCATGTTCAACTGCACGATACGGGACCATCTCGGACAGCGCCGCAGGCGTATCTTCTGCCAGGCCGGCGGAAAAACCAGCTGAAGCGCCTCCCGGAAAGAAGCCCTACGGGTTTCAGGATTTCAAAGGGGACAAGAGAAACATTGTCGCATCCTGGTATGGCCCCGATTTCAACGGCAGGCCCACATCTTCGGGAGAGCCGTTCAACATGTATGCCCTGACCTGCGCCCACAAGGAATATCCCTTCGGGACGAAACTTAGGGTCATCAACAGGAAGAACAATAAAGAGGTGGAGTGCATCGTAAATGACAGGGGGCCCTTTGTCCCCGGCAGGGACCTGGACCTTTCCTATGCCGCCGCAAAAAAGATCGATCTCATCGGACCGGGGACAAGCCCGGTCACGATAGAGCCTGTCGGAAGAGACATGAGGTATGTCAAATATGTGAGATACAATGTATCCGGAGGCACTCTGACCATCCAGGTAGGCTCGTTCAGGGACGAGGCAAATGCGAAGAGGCTGAAGATGGCCCTTGAACTGCAGCATAAGAATGTTTATATTATGGAGGCCGATGTAGGCGGAGCAAAATATTACCGGGTCAGGATCGGCAAATTTACCGGGAGAGGCGAGGCCTCATCCATCGGGAAGTCCCTTGCAGAGGAAGGCTACAACGTCCTCGTAACAAAATTCGAACAGCAGATATAGGCGGCAAAAAGATGAAAAAACTTATCGAAAACGCAAACATTCTCATCGAGTCACTGCCGTTCATCCGCAATTTCTACGGCAAGACCTTTGTCATAAAATACGGGGGCGCCGCGCAGGTCGAAGAGGCGCTTAAGGACTCCTTTGCCCGGGATGTCGTACTCCTGAACTTCATCGGCATCAGGCCCATTATCATTCACGGCGGAGGTCCGAAGATCAGCGCCACCATGAAAAAGATGGGCAAGGAACCTACATTCATCCAGGGCCAGCGCGTAACAGACAAGGAAACCATGGACATTGTTGAAATGGTCCTCGGAGGCCTCATTAACAAGGAAATCGTTGCTCTTATCAACGGCCACGGCGGAAAAGCCGTGGGACTGAGCGGAAAAGACGGCAGTCTCATCAGGGCAAAAAAGAAGCTCATCAGGAAGTCGGAAAAAGGAGAAGAGGTCATTGATATCGGTCTCGTGGGAGAAGTGGAATCCATCAACCCGGAGATCCTGGACTCGATCGAAAAAGGCGGATTCGTGCCGGTCATTTCCCCCATAGGCGTCGGGGCAAACGGCGATGCCTATAATATCAACGCCGATTATGTAGCCTCTGCCATAGCATCATCGCTGAAGGCTGAAAAACTGATACTGCTCACCGATGTCCCGGGCATAAACGATAAAAAAGGCAACTCACTATCGAGCCTCTCCAAAAAGAATGTCAAAAAGCTTATTGACAACGGCACGATTTCCGGCGGCATGCTTCCCAAAGTGCAGGCCTGCACCCGCGCCCTCGATGCCGGGGTTAAAAAAACCCACATCGTTGACGGCAGGGTCCCTCACAGCCTTCTGCTTGAGATATTCACAAAAGAAGGCATCGGCACCGAAATAGTGTCCTAAAAAACAACGGCCTGCAGCGGGAGACTCTCTATTCCCCCAGGAACTCCCTGACCGCCTTTATGTTCCTCGGATCGTCCTCTTCACTCTTTTTAGGGGTCTCGAGGACAAGGGGGATGTTCCTGAATACAGGATGATTCACAAACCTTTTCAGCCCCTCGATGCCGATGCTGCCCTGCCCTATGTGCTCGTGCCTGTCAACATGCGAGTTACAGCCTTTTTTCGAATCATTGAGATGGATGAGCTTTACGCTGTCTGCCTTCAGATACCGTTCCACCTCATCGGCAAGCTGTGCCGGCCCCTGCTCTCGCGACAAGTCATACCCTGCGGCAAAGGCGTGACAGGAATCGATGCAGACCCCGGCGATCAGGGCGCTTTCCGTCTCCCTGATAATCTCGGACAGATCCTCCATGCGCGATGATATGTCCCCCCGCTCTCCTGCAGTATTTTCGAGAAGGAGCTTTGCCTTCCATGCCTTTGTCCCGGCAACCACCCTCAGCGCTCCAACGGCCCTTCTGCGCGCGTCCCGTGCATTATCCTGCGATGCGCTGCCGGTGTGGAGCACAACGTAATCGGCTGCCAGCAAATCAGCCAGGTCCAGCTCCCGGGCCAGGAGTTGTATGGATCTCTCAAGTATGGCGCTGTCCAGGGAGGCCAGGTTTATAAGATACGAGGCGTGTATGTACACGGGATCGATGCCGTAAGTTCGCCGCAATTCCCTGAACTGCGCACTTGCACCGGCCGGGATTTCATTCGCAAGCCACTGGCGAGGGTTATGGGAAAATATCTGTATGGTGCTGCACCCAAGCTCCCTTGCCCGCTCAAGCGAAAGATGGATGCCGCCTGCTATGGATGTATGCACGCCGAGTCTTCTTTTTACGTCAGCCATAAACACTCCTTTTTGTAAAGACGTCGGGGAAGAAAGCAGCCTAATCGATGAGTCTCTTACCGTACCCCTTAAGAAGCAGGGAATTCGTCACAACAGATACGGAGGAGAAGGCCATGGCAAGCCCGGCCCATTCCGGCGGCAGGAGCGCTCCTGTCAGGGGGTAGAGGGCGCCCGCAGCCACAGGTATCCCGATTATGTTGTAAACCAGGGCCCAAAACAGGTTTTGTTTTATTTTATTTAAAGTTTTCCTGCCCAGCCGGATTGCCCTTTCCACATCAAGCAGGTCGTTCCGCACTAAGATTATATCGCCGGTTTCCTTTACCACATCGGTCCCGGACCCTATAGCAATCCCGATGTCCGCCTGGGCCAGGGCAGGGGCATCATTGATCCCATCGCCGACCATGGCAACTTTTAATCCCTGTTGCTGATATTTTTTGACGACATTGATCTTATCCTGGGGCAGAACCTCCGCAGCTACCTCCTCAATGCCGACTTCCTCAGCGACCACGTGCGCCACATTACTGTTATCCCCGGTAATCATGAAGGTCTTCAGGCCCAGGCCGTGCAGGCGTTTGATCGCTTCCTTCGTGCTCTCTTTGAGAACGTCAGCAAGGGCGATCAGGCCGATACCACGGCCATTGAGCGCAATAAACATAGTCGTCTTTCCGGCTTTCGCCAGGCGCTGAAAATTCTGCTCGATGCCGCTCAGATCAACCACATGCTTCTGCATGAGCTTCCTGTTGCCGATAAGCAGGGTCTGCCCCTGGTAAGAGCAGGTGATGCCGTACCCGCTCTCTTCGCGGTAATCCTCCACTTCTGCGACTGCAAGGCCCTCCTCCCTGGCACGGACCACGACCGCCTGGGCCAGGGGATGGATGGAAGGGTTCTCTCCGGCTGCCGCGATTTGCAAGAGGTCTTTTTCTTTGTAAGGGGCCGCCGCTATTATATCGGTGACTTCCGGAGCGCCCTTTGTCAGCGTTCCTGTCTTGTCAAAACCTATGGCCTGCAAATGGGAGATTGCCTCCAGCCCTGCAGCGGATTTAAAGAGAATGCCGCGATTCAGGCCCACCCCGCTGCCGACCATGATGGCCGTGGGAGTAGCCAGTCCCAAAGCGCAGGGACAGGCGATGACCAGGACGGCAATTGCCGCCGTAAAGGCAAACACAAAGGCGCTGTGAAGCAGGAAATACCAGATCAGGAAGGTGAGCACCGCCAGGGTGACAACTGCAGGGACAAAATAATTGGAGATCGTGTCGGCCAGGCGCTGGATCGGGGGTTTGACCCCCTGGGCCTCCTCTATCATCTTCACAATCCCGGAAAGGACGGTATCTCCGCCGGTTTTCGTGGTCCTCACCTTAATGCTTCCGGACCTGTTGATAGTCGCCCCGATAACGGCATCGCCGGGCCCTTTTTCAACCGGGATAGG
>JAJZPZ010000158.1 GCA_021847795.1 Nitrospirota bacterium | reverse complement strand
CACCTTCTTATTGTCGATGAGAGGCCGTATCTCCTCTTCATGTGTGATGACCGCCGACTCGCGGAAATTTTGCGAGCCCCGGAAGCCCGCGAGCAGGTCCTGGGCCCCGGTCCCTCTGTCTTCGTTATAAACAGCATAGGGAACGTGTGTAAGGTCGAAGGTTGCCGCGTAACCGAAGACGATCAACTGGATGAGCGGAGGGACAACAACCACGACACGGCTCTTCTTGTCCTTGAGGAGGCTCAGGAATTCCTTGATCATGAGGGCGAATATTCTCTTTCCCACGCTCTCTCCTATTCCAGCCGTTTGCGGGATTTGCGCCGGACCATCCCGAAAAAGAACGCTGCCATGATGAGAAGGGCCAGCGCGTTGGGCAGGATTACCTGCCATACATTCCCCGCGAGAAATACCGTCTGGAGGATTGAGACGAAGTAGCGGGCCGCGATGACATGAGTAAACACCTGGATCGGCGGCGGCATGCTGCCGATGTCGAAGATGAAGCCCGAGAGGATAAAGGCGGGAAGAAAGGTGACGATGATGGCAATCTGCCCGGCCACGAATTGGTTCTTCGCGAGCGTTGATATGAGAAGGCCCATGCCCAGGGCAACGAGTAGGAACAGAGACGAGGCGATGAAGAGGACCGGCAGAGAACCCCTCAGGGGCACGCCGAACTGCCGTACCGCCATGATCACGGAGAGGACCATGCCCCCCATGCCCAGGATGAAATAAGGAATGAGTTTCCCCAGGAGGATCTCCTTCATGGTGACCGGGGTGACCATCAGTGCCTCCATGGTCCCCCGCTCCCATTCCCGGGCCATGACCAGGGCCGTGAGCAGGGCGCCTATGAGCGTCATGATCACCGCGATCAGTCCGGGTACGAGGAAATTGCGGCTCCTCAGTTCACTGTTGAACCAGATACGCGGCTCAACCTGCACCGGAATATCGAGGGAGCTTCCGCCTGCATCTGCCTTGTGCCGGAGCCATGTCGACCACACCCCTTCCACATAGCCCGAGATAAGCCTTGCATTGTTCGCATCGATGCCGTTGACGATGACCTGGACAGGCGCGCCGCCGGGCTCCCCCATGCGGCGGACGAAGTCCTCCCGCAGGCGGACAATGCCGTCCACGAGGCCCCTCCTCATTGCGTCTTCCGCCGCCCTCATTGTGGAGAAGCCGACGGGGCTGAAATAGCGCGACTGCCGGAACGCTCCGGTGAAACTCGCGGTGCCCGCGTCCGGGTGCTCCACAACGAGCGCGATGGGAACATGTTCCGCATCGAGGGATACCCCATAGCCGAAGAGGACCAGGAGGACTACCGGCATCAGAAAGGCTATGGCGATGCTGCTGGGGTCGCGCATCACCTGCAGGAACTCCTTGCGCACAAGGCCGCGCATCCTCATCGCAGCGCCTCCCCGGGATGACCCTTCGCCCTTCATGTGATGCCTCCCGCCTGCTCGTCCGCCATGATGAGACTTATGAAGGCGTCCTCCATGGAGGGCGCCGGGGTTTCGGCGGTGGCGGCGCGGGCCTTGATGTCCTCCGGCGAGCCCAGGGCGAGTATCCTGCCTGCGGACATGATCGCCAGGCGGTCGCAATACTCGGACTCCTCCATGAAGTGTGTGGTCACCAGGACCGTGATGCCCTGCCCTGCAAGGTCATTTATGTGGCGCCAGAATTCCCGCCGCGCAAGGGGATCTACGCCCGACGTCGGCTCGTCGAGGAAGAGGATACCGGGTTCATGCATAAGGGCGCAGGCCATCGCCAGCCGCTGCTTATACCCGAGAGAGAGATCAAGGCTCCTCGTATCGGCGAAACCGGAAAGTTCGAATTGCCCAAGGACTGAGGATATCCTCTCCGCCCGGCGCTGCCCTGTCAGCCCGTAGGCGCTGCTGAAGAAATCCAGGTTCTGGCGCACACTGAGGTTTCCGTAAAGGGAGAACTTCTGGGACATGTAGCCGATCCTGGCGCGTGCAGCTGCGGCCGCGTGCCTCAGGTCCATGCCGTCCACCAGCAGCCTGCCGCTGCCGGCCGGAAGAAGGCCGCAGAGCATCCTGAAGGTGGTGGACTTCCCGGCGCCGTTTGCACCCAGCAGCCCGAACACCTCGCCTTTCCTTACATTAAAGGTAATGCCCTTCACCGCATAAAAATCCCCGAAGCTGCGCTTCACATCCCGCACTTCTATTATGTGTTCCCAGTTCCCTTCTTTCGCAAAGTCCGGGGCTGCGACCCCGGAGGGTCCTTTCATTCCTTCATCCGCCTTGCCGCCCGCCCCGCGCTCCCGGAGCATCGCGATGAAACAGTCCTCAAAGCGGGGCGGCGCCGGTTGGACCGACACGTCCTCTGCGCCGGGCAACAATGTCCGGACATCGGGAGGCGCGGCAGTACCGGTCACCAGGCGGACGTGGTCGCCCTGTATGACGGCGTCAATTACATCCGGGGCCCCCGCGAGCCTCTCCTGTATGTAGCGCTTTTTCATACCTGCGGCCCTCACCGCAAAGGCGCGGCCTTTTATCTGATTTGTAAAGCTGCCCGGGGGGCCTGAGCCGAGGACCTGCCCCTCATGCAGGATAACTACTTCGCCGCATTGTTCCGCCTCGTCGAGGTATGCGGTGCTGAGAAGGACCGTCATCCCCTCTTCCTGCACAAGGCGCGCCACGATGGCCCAGAGTTCCCTGCGGGACACGGGGTCCACACCCACTGTAGGTTCATCGAGGAGAAGGAGCCGCGGCGGGCGTATGAGGGTGCAGGCGAGGCCGAGTTTCTGTTTCATCCCACCGGAAAGGCGGCGTGCCAGGCGGGACGTGAAGGGACCCAGACCGGTCATGTGCATCAACTCCCGGTATCGCTCCTGTCTCAATTCCTCCGGCACACCCTGGAGGTCGGCATAGAGGTCCATGTTTTCCTGCACGGTAAGATCTTCGTAGAGGCCGAACCTCTGTGGCATGTACCCTATCGATGCCTGTACCTTCAGGGACTGGCGTGTTGCGTCCATCCCGAGGACAGTCACTTCTCCGGAATCGGGGATTACCAGTCCGGCAAGGATTCTCATGAGTGTAGTCTTTCCCGCACCATCAGGCCCGACCAGGCCGGTGACGACCCCTGGCCGCATTTCCATGCTTACCCGCGTGAGGGCCGCAACGCTGCGGCCGCCCGGCCCGAAGCTCTTGCTCACCTCCCGGACGGCAATGACGCGTTCTTCTCCGGGGAAAGGATGTTCCTTCGATGATGCAGGAGCCATCAGTGGTCCTTACATCGGCCTTCTTTCGAGGTCTTTCCGGTAGCGGGCTGATTGAGGGGAATGATGACGGTTGCCGGCATGCCCAGCCTGAGCTCATTGCCGGGGTTGCACGCATATACCCTAACCTGGTAGACGAGACTTGTCCGCACCTCCCGGGTCTCGACCGCTTTCGGGGTGAACTCCGCAGTGGGGGAGATGAATCCTATCCAGGCCTTGTAACGCTTTCCCGGGTAGCTGTCGGTGGTGACCTCCGCGGACATGCCCGGACGGATTTTTCCCATGTCGGGCTCAGGGACGTAGGCCCTTACCCAGACCGGATCGGTGAGGGCGAGTGTGAAGACCGGCGTTTGGGATGACGCCATGTCTCCCGGCTCCAGGATGCGCGTCTGTACTACGCCGTCGGACGGCGCATAGAGGTAGGCGTATTCGAGGTTCCGCTTTGCGACCGCCAAGGCGGCTTCGTAGGCCCTGAGTGTTTCGCGGGCCGCAGCGATGTCCTCCTTGCGCGGACCCGCAACGGCAAGGGCGAGGGCCTCCTCAGCCGCCTTTAGTTGCGCCAGCGAGGAGTCAGCTGCCGTCTTCGCATCGTCCCTTTCCTGCCTGGAGATCAGATCTTTTTCGACGAGCATGCTCTTGCGATGGTAGACGACCTCGGCATTTTTCTGCTGTGCCTTTACCGCTTCCACATCTGCCCGCGCCTTCCGGATGTCCTCAGGCCTTGTCCCTGCCTCAAGCGCGGCCAGGATTTCCTTCCGGGCCCTTACCTGTGATTCCGACTGTGATACCTGGTGCGAGAGCCGGAGTGTGTCGAGGGTTGCAAGAAGCTGGCCTTTTTTTATCCTGTCCCCCTCCTGCGCCATTACGCTCTCGACCCTCTCGTTTCCGTTGAATGCGAGTTCCACCTGGCGGATATCTACATTGCCGTAGAGGACCAGCTCATCTGCCGGAGCCTTGCGGAGAAGTGAGCGGACGAGAAGGGCGCCCCCTGCCGCCAGCAGGACACCCACCAGTACAACTGCAAGAAGCCTTGCCTTTTTCTTCATGATCTCCTTGTCGGGATATACGCCGTTGAAAACCCTGCCTCAGGAGGCCTGCGCCCTGTCTTTCCGCAGAGAGGCGCTCCCTCTTTCTCCCTATAAAGATTATACATTTATTATACATTCCGGGCACTGTATTTCAACTTAGTGCTTCAGAGAAATTCCGCAGCCGCAACTTGACATTCATTTTTATCCATGCTAATTGTTTAATATAAATAAAATTTGCCCTCTACAGGAGAACGCTTTTGAAACATGAAAATATATTGAACGAGGACATTATCAAATACCTGACGGAGTTGTACAGCAACCCGCTTTTTAAAAAGGGCTTTCTGGACTTTTTTGAAAAAACGCAGAAGGAAGGCATAGAGGCTGCAAGGAAGTTCTGGAACACCTATCCGGGCAAAAGCAGTTTATTGCCGAATGCGTCGGAAGTCTTCGAGCGGCTGATCGACTTTTACATCATCCTGGGCTTTGTCCCCCGCAAGAGCTACGAAGATGCGGTAAAAATGAACGAGGAGTTGAAAAAGGAAAACAAGTTCCTGCAGGATTTCATCAGGGAGCTCAACCTCAAACTCATTGCCGAAGGAGGCATGAAGATGCAGGAGCTGTGGAAGAGCGCTATCGACCGCCAGATGGAACTAAGCAAAGAGGTAACCAAAAATTTCTTTGAGCTTTTTAAAAAGATGAGCGGCAGGCAGTAACCTATTCACCGGCAGTTTTGCAAAACACCACGATAATTTCCGGCCCCTTTACAGGATCGTCGATCGTATTAACTGAAAATCAGGGAAACAGCGAGTTGAAAGTCAAAAGGAGAAACAATGGCACCTAAGAGAGCTGAGAGAGCACATGCAAGAGAGACGGAGGAGAATGGAGGAGAGGGAAAAAGGATGCAGGAAAAGGGTTTTGACTTGTTTGAAACGTGGATGGAAGCCCAGAGCGAATTTTCGGAAAGCTGGTTAAAAGCCCAGAGCGAACTTCTCGAAAACTGGATATCCACTACAAAGAGCATGCAGAATGCCTTTGTCACGCTGACCTCGGGTGAGAGGGAGGGTGCGACAAAGAATGACCTTTCCAGTCTTATGGATTCATGGCGCACTACGTTGTATGATGCCTCAAAGGTCTTTACTGACGGGTTGGTGCAGATTCAGGAGGGTTGGAAAGCCACGTTTGACAAACAGATGGAAATGAGCAGGGAAATTGCGAAGAAAAACGCCGGTATTATCAGGCAGGCGGAAAAAAAATAGGCTATAACCTGTTTGCCTGATGCAAACGGGCCTGTGCGAGTGTCCTTTCCCTCAAATGAGAGCTCTTTGCACCCTGATCCGAGCTGGACCGGCTGCGAATGAGCACTGATTCAGTTTGTGCTGACCCGGCATGACCTTTCATAAAAACCCTTCATTTGTTGCTGAACGGATCAATAAAAACAGGTGTGATGGTCCGCCTGTGCGTGTTGCTTAATGAGGGGCCCGGATTGAGGAATGCTCCGGGTCCCTGTTGAAAGGAGGGGTTGTGAATGCTATCGAGGTATCCATAAGGATGAAAGCAGATGCCATAAGGTTTTACAGGGAAGCTGCCGATAAGACAAAACACGAAGCCGGCAAAAAGACCTTTCTTTCCATAGCAGATGATGAGAAGGAACATTTCGATATGCTCGCCCGGCTTCTGAAAACCCTTGACCTGAAGAGCGGGAAATCCCGTCCAGGTAGGGCGGCAAAAACGATTTTCGATGAAATGGGGGAGATGGTCGATGCTGTCACGGACGCGGTTGAGGCATTTGAAATTGCAATGGAGATAAAAAGGAAGGGCATTGCATTTTATAAAAAGGCCGCTTTGAAAGCGAAATCCCGGAAGGAAAGAGCGCTATTCGAGAGGCTCGCAGATGCAGGGGAGCAGCGGTACAATATTTTTGCCGATTCCTGTTTCCTGATGAATGACAGCAGCAACTGGTATATGTGGGAAGAGCACAGCATGACCGACGGCGGAACGCAATGGGCATGAACCGGAGATAAAGAAAGCATCTTTCAATCCAAACGGAGGTAGTTCATGGAAAACGGCTCGGACTTTTTCGAGGTGCTGCTGAAAACACAGAGGGAATCCCTGGATGCATGGATGGAAGGCGCCAGGAGGTTTCAGGAATCTGTCTGGGGTGCGGCAGGCGCCGCTGCTGATAAAACGGGACCCTTTGACCTCTACAATTCATGGATCGGAAGCATGGCCGACTCCTTTGCCGGGACCTCGGGCCGGTATAATCCTGAAACCATCACGGATATTTATTCAGGGCTGTTTGGTCCTTCCGGCACCTATATGAAGTTGTACGATATGTGGCTTTCCACAGTCAAGGCCGCCCAGGGAAAGGCGCTTGACCTTGACGCATACCGGAAATTATTTGATGTCTCAGGTTATAAGGAAGTCCTTGACCTGGTCTTCGGCCTTCCCCTTCCGGAATCTCTCAAGGAGTCTGCCGACCAGTCTGCCCAGTTCGTAAATACATGGGAAACTATGGCAAGCAGGTTTTTAAAGCCCTGGGCGGATGTAACGCAGCAGAATATCGGAATGTTTCCGGAGGGTTTTGCAGGAGAGACCGGGCCCTTCATGAGTATGGTCAGCAATATGTTCGGAGCGTTTTTCAATACCTTCGGCAAGGTATTCAGGTTCCCTGCTGTGGGAAAGAACAGGGAAGAGGTTGAATTGATCTTCAGGAATATAGACAAGTACTCTGCATACCTGGCCAGGTATGTGGAATTCCAGCACCTGATTTACACGACGGGGCTGAAGGCCATGGATAAGGTGGCGGCGGCAGTCAACGATAAGATAAAGGAAGATGGAGGGATCAGGAGTTTCAACGATTTCCTGAGCCTGTGGGTCGATGTGAATGAAAAGACGTACCTGGAACTTTTCCGTACCGAGGAGTTTTCCGGAATGCAGGCGCAATTGCTTGATGCCGCACTTGACGTCAGAAAGCACATGAACGAACTCATGGAGCTGTACCTGGAAGATTTTCCGGTTGCACTTCGTTCAGAGGTGGATGATCTTGCCAAAACGGTCCATGACTTGCGGAGGAGGATTTACGACATGGAGAAGAGGGCAAAAGGCGCTGAAAACGGGCAGTACGCCGAGATCCGTTCAGAAGTGGAGGCAATGCGCAGGAGGATGGATGATCTCTCCGCCGGAGCAGTCGCCCCTGCGCAAACGGGAAAAAGGGGCAGACGCGCAACGGCCTGAGATACGAGGAATTATATATGTCCCCCGACATGAATGACCTGATAAAGGAAGTGGGCGAATTCAGCAGGAAGCTTGTGAAGGGCGCCGGGAACCTGATGGAGATAGAGGAGATAGATGTCGGCACTGCCCCGAAGGAGCTTGTGTACCGGCAGGACAAGGTAA
>JAJZPZ010000157.1 GCA_021847795.1 Nitrospirota bacterium | reverse complement strand
TTGCTTTCTCCGCCCTGCAGAGGCAAGAGAGCAGAGGCGCCCATTTCAGAGAGGACTTCCCGAAGAGGGACGATGAAAACTGGCTGAAGCACACCTTTGCCTTTAAAAAGGGAAAGGGGATCGAATTCAGGCATAAGCCGGTGACGATTACCCGGTTTAAACCGGAGGAGAGGAGATACTGATAAACGGATAAATTACAAATCCTAAGCACCAAAATCCAAACAAAGGATGAAAGGCGGACGGGGTTGAGAGATTGCGACGCGGTTCTGCCGTGTTCTGCATATGTTTGAGATTTGTAATTTGGAATTTGGGATTTACACTATGGACGTGTATACCTACAGAATAAAACGCTTCGACCCTGAAAAGGACAATGCTCCCCGGTGGGAGGAATTCCGCATTGAAATGGAGCCGTCCGACAGGGTGCTCGATGGGCTCATAAAGATCAAGGACAGCCTGGACGGCAGTCTGACCTTCCGCCGCTCCTGCGCGCATGGCGTGTGCGGGTCCTGTGCCATGAAGATAAACGGCAGGAACGCCCTCGCCTGCCAAACCCTTATTCAGGATTTGTCTTCCGGCACCGGCCCGACGATTGTTCTTGAGCCGCTGCCGGCACTCCCGGTGCTCAAGGACCTTGTGGTGGATATGGAGCCTTTTTTCGGAAATAATGAAAAGGCGCTGCCCTACCTGATCAATGGCGAACCCGCTCCTGAACGGGAAAGGCTGCAGAGCCCTGAGGACCAGCAGAAGATACTCCAGGCAATAACCTGCATCATGTGCGGATGCTGCACCTCCTCGTGCCCGAGCTACTGGGCGGACAAGGAGTACCTTGGTCCTGCCGCCCTCCTGAAGGCATTCCGGTTCATTTTCGACACGCGCGACAGGGCGGGAGATGACAGGCTGGAACGCATAGCCCGGATACACGGACTCTGGAGATGCCACTCCATTTACAACTGTGTCGAGGTCTGCCCGAAGGCAATCGATATTACCGGACATATATCGAAACTGAAACGGCTTGCAATAAAGAAGAAATTACCATGAAACCACAAGAATTAACCACAAAGGACACAGAGATTACTTGGAATCGTGAAAACGGAGCACCGGAGAAAGAGAGGTTTTTATCAGCTGTTTCATCGGTCCGCCCCCTCACCGTTTCATTCCCTTGTGCACTCCGTGATCTCTGTTGTTTGAGGTAAGTGGGGAAGGGGATAATGCGTTACAAACTTCAGACAGGCTCGTTCGCATGGCTCATCCACAGGGCAACCGGGATTGCGCTTACCCTTTATATTTTTGTCCACCTATATGTTTTAAGCCATCTCAGGGACACTGCCAGGTATAAGGAGTTCATGGGTCTCATGAAAAGCCCTCTTGTCAGGCTTGGAGAAGCAGGACTCCTGGCGCTTGTGGTCGCGCATGCGCTGAACGGGATACGGCTGACTCTTGTTGATCTTGGGGCGCCGACGCGCATCCAGAAGCTCATGTTCAGGATTGCTGTTGCAATCGGAAGCCTCGCAATGATCTTCGGCTCGGTCCAGCTCATCGGGGGCGGCCGGTGAAAGGGCTCTGGGGCTGGCTTTTCCAAAGGGTGACAGGGGTGTTGCTTGTTGCGGGACTGCTGGTCCACTTTATCATCATGCATTACAGCGGCCCGGAACAAATCACCTATGCCTTTGTTATGGCGCGTTTTTCAAATCCACTCTGGAAGCTCTTTGATCTTGCATTCCTCCTTTCCGTTATCTACCACGGGTTTAACGGGGTATGGGGCATTGTGCTCGAATACATCAGTTCGGAAAGCTTACGGAAGGCCTGTCAGGTGGGCCTCCTTACCGCTGCCTCTGTACTGGCTGCCGCAGGAATTTACATCCTCACCGTCTGAGTTTTTCCCTGGAGAATGCGCGCATCCCGCCGCATCGTGAAATCGCTGTATGACCCCCCACGGCAGTTTCAAAAAACAGCGATTGTACATTTGCTGGACGGCGGCCCCGGCACTGCGCAGCCATGCAGGTTGTATCTTAACGCACTGATTTTTAAACTATTTACGATGTTCTTTCGACTGTTGATAAAATCCCCCTGCATTGAAAAAGGGTATTGACTTTTTAATTTCAAGTATGTCACTATGTCATTGAAGTTTCAGAAGTTTTTGAACTCTAGGGCCACAAAGACTTTAAACTTTGTGGTTTTTTATGTTCAGGTGGTGCTGCAGGAAAGCCGGAAAATACGGGGTGAAGAGGATGCCGAAAGGAACAGTAAAGTGGGTTAACGAATCAAAAGGTTTTGGTTTCATCACCAGTGAGGATGGAACTGATGTTTTTGTCCATTACTCATCTATCCAGGGAGATGGATTTAAGACCCTTGCCGAAGGTGATGCGGTGAGTTTTGAAGTCGAAAAAGGCCCCAAAGGTCCCAAAGCTATCAATGTCGTGAAAATATAAGTGAATACAAAAGCTTCCTGTACAGACAGGGGGCAGACTGCGGGAGAAGGAAATGGGCAATAAGCAGAACTACACAGCAAAGATGGAGTTGACTAAAAAACACAAGCTTGCTGCCGGACTTATTTCTGATCGTTTTCCCAAGGTTGCAGGAATTGTCCTGTATATGACCTATTACCAGGAAGGGGTGAATCCCATTCTCATGCTCCGCACGGTGAATATTTTCCCAACGGATTCAGCCTATTTTAAAATGGAATGCATGACCAAGGGGTGTATTGAGGGCGGTTTTAATCTGACTACGCCGATCATCGACCTGATTAAAAAGCGCAAGAATGCGGGGAAGGGAGAACTGACCTGCAGGGGAAAACACGAGACCCGCTCCTCATGCCGCGCGAAAATATCATACGATATCAAGATAAAGTACAAGAAATAGAATGCCTTATACTTAGTATTTCATTATTTCCAGGTAGTCCTTGAAATCCTCTTCAGTGGCCCCGTGTATGACGAGGAGCCTTTGTTTGGTATCGCTTATGAATTTTTCCCGATCGCCTTTATACGCACTGTCCAGTTCAATGGCCCTTGTAAGGACCGAAGAGGCGTCTCCATACCTGCCGGTCTTATTGTATACAAGCGCAAGTCCGTAATAGGGCAGGGAAAATGACGGGGACCGTTTCAGTGCATCCTTGAACGCCTCGGTTGCCGGCTCAAATTGCCCGGACCGGTAATAGGTGACGCCGAGATTGTAGAGTGCCCATTCAGGAAATTGATAGAGAGGATTCGAGAGTGCATTTTTAAAAGCCCCGATGGCTTCTTTCCACTTCCCGAGTTCCCGGTACGCTATCCCCAGGTTTTTGTAGGCATCTGAAAATTCATTGTCCGAAGCTATGGCTTTGAGAAAGAGATCTTTCGCCTGGTTCACTTCTCCCCATTGAAGGTGGATCAGGCCGAGGTTGTTCAATGCATTCTTGTTGCCCGGATCGTTCTGCAGCGCCTTCTGAAACTCGACAAAGGCTGTTTGAAGCTGCCCTTCGTTTAAATAAGAAGTCCCCATTTTGTAGTGGAAGTCGGAATCTTTCTCCTGGTCAGGCTGTGCGGTGACGCAACTGCCGGAAAAGAGTGCTGCGCAGAGAAGGCAGAGAAGAAGGGACTTTGTGGGCAGAAGGGCTCTTTTTTTTATCATGTCCTCAGTTTAAACCATTCGGTTCTTTATAGGCAACCTGGTGCGCCTTCAGCCTGTCGGTCAGGGCAAGCAATGTTTTTTCCGCTTCCACCAGGGCGTCCCGGTGCGACAAGCTGTGCACATCCAATTCAAACCCGTCAGGCAGGAACCGTATTTTCCCCCTGATCTTTTCAGGCCCCCCCTTGTCCTCGACGAGCGCAAATAAAATTTTCAGGAGCATTTCGGAAAAGTCTTCCGGTATCCCGTACCTGTTTTCCGGGTCGGCAAGAAAGAGAAACCTGTAGCATCTGTCCAGGTCAAGAATTTTTGTAATGTAAAGATGCTTTGAAAGCAGCTTGATCTTCATGACCTGGATGAGATTGACCGCCTCTTCCGGGACGCTGCCGAACCTGTCGCGGATTTCCTCTTGCAGACCCGACAACGCTTCCAGCGACCCGGCAGTGGATATCCGTTTGTAGATGCTCAATCTGAGCGTTATATCGGGGATGTAGTCTTCGGGGATAAAGGCGGAGAGCCTGAGGTTGATCTGCGGCTCAACCTCTTCCTTTACCTCTACCCCCCTGAGTTCGGCAACGGCTTTTTCGAGCATTTCCATATACATATCAAAGCCGACGCCATGTATGTAACCTGACTGTTCCGGGCCAAGGAGATTTCCTGCCCCCCTGATTTCAAGGTCCTTGAGGGCAAGCCTGAAGCCCGCCCCTAGATAGCTCATCTCCTGTATGGCCTGCAATCTCTTTTTGGCCTCATCGGTCATGAGGTCTTCGCCGGGGATGAGGAAATACGCATATCCCTGTGTGTTCCCCCTGCCGACCCTGCCTTTCAACTGGTACAGGTCGGCCAGTCCGAAGGTATCGGCCCTGTCCACTATTATGGTATTGGCAGTCGTGATGTCCAGGCCCGAGCCGATGATCGCGGTGCAGACCAGCACGTTGGTCTCCCTGTGGAGGAAATCGAGCATGATTTTCTCGAGGTCCGTCTCATGCATCTGTCCGTGGGCGGTTGCAACCCGCGCAGACGGGGCCAAGGTCTTGATAAAGGCGGTGGCTTTTTCTATGTCCTTTATCCTGTTATGTACGAAAAAGACCTGCCCGCCCCTCTTCAACTCCCTGCCCATTGCCTCCCTGATCGTGTCGGCATTGAACAGGGTGACGATGCTCCTCACTGCAAGCCTCTCCTCGGGAGGGGTCTCAATCGTGCTCATTTCCCGTATCCCTGAAAGCGACATCTGCAGCGTCCTCGGGATCGGCGTGGCAGTGAGGGTAAGGACATCCGCACCCTTTTTGAGCTCTTTCAACCGCTCCTTTTGCGCAACCCCGAACCTGTGCTCCTCGTCAATGATCAGGAGGCCGAGATCATGGAATGCTATCTTCTTGTTCAGCAGCATATGGGTCCCGATGATGATATCGACTTCTCCGTCGGAAAGCGCCTTTGTGGTTTTCTTTACAGCCTCCCTGCTTTTAAACCTGCTCAGGTAATCCACCTTTACGGGAAAGGCGGAGAACCTCATGGAGAATGTCCTGAAGTGCTGTTCTGCAAGCAAAGTAGTCGGTACAAGGACAGCTACCTGCTTGCCGTCGAACACGGCCCGGAATGCCGCCCTGATGGCGACTTCGGTCTTCCCGTACCCCACGTCTCCGCAGAGGAGCATGTCCATCGGCGTTTCGGAATGCATGTGCCCCTTGATCTCCTCTATTGCCTTCAACTGGTCAGGGGTCTCCTCGTAGGGAAAGAAGTCGTCGAACTCCCGGTGCATCGGGGAGTCGTCGCTGAAAACAAATCCCCGTGCTGTTTCCCTCTCGGCATAGAGCTTCAGGAGTTTTTCGGCCATCTCCCTGATGCCCTCCCGCGCCCTCTGTTTTGTCTTTTGCCAGGAGGACTTGCCGCCGAGCTTGTCGAGCGCAGGCACGTGGCCTTCTCCTGCGCTGTACTTCTGCAGCTTGTCGATGCTGTGGAACGGCACATACAGCCTGCCGTTTGCATATTCGATGCTGATCAGGTCTTCTTCGCGCTCATCGGTCCTCTCTCTCTGCAACCCGGTAAATCTGCCCACCCCGCGGTCTTTGTGGACAACGAAGTCGCCGGGCTTCAGGTCATCAATGCTCAGGAGGAGCCGTGATACTTTCGACTTCCGGATCGGCCTGTAGGCGGGCCTTTCCCCGAAGATCTCCCTGTCGGTGAGCAGCAGAAGACCAGGGAGGTGCACCCCTGACGAGAGCCTGCCGATGGTAATGCAGAGCTTGCCCTCATAGGAAGCCAGGTCCCCTTCCCTGATGAGCGGGGCGATCACATCGCTGCCGAGCAGTATCTCCCTGAGGCGCTCAGCCTGAGCCTCGGAGGGCAGGACAATGATGACCCGCTTATCCAACTCCTGCAATATCCGGGGCACATCGTCTATTCCCTTTCGCTCCTCGGGGAGAATACCCATCCCCTTCAGGGAAAGCTCTGCTGAATCCATGCCTTCGCCTGCAAAGGGCAGGTGGGATATGATGACCGGCTGCGGCTTTGGGGGGGCGAGTTCAAAATCAGCGGCCGCATCGGAATGGACGAACAGGTCCGCCGGCCTGTATTCGAGCATGTCTTTGATCAGGTCTGTTTCCTGCTCACCCTCCCGGGCGGGCAGGAGATTGATTTCAGGGACCTCTTTCAGCGAACGCTGTGTCTCGATGTCGAAGGTCCGTATCAGGTCAATGTCATCTCCGAAAAACTCTATCCTCACAGGGGAATCTTCAGTTGCGGGATAGATATCAAAGAGCCACTCCCGCCGGCTGTACTCCCCTTTTTCCATTACGACACTGACGCCCTTGTACCCGTTTGCATTGAGCCAGTTCACCAGGTCTTCCCGGGCAACCTCAGCCCCTTTTTTGACGGAAAGGACTGTCTGTTCTATTTCGTAGATGGCGAAGCCCGTGCTGCACGCCTCCTGGGAAGTGATCACCGATGCCTCATCTTCGGTCATGTACCGGAGCAAGGTCCGCGCCCTCTCTCCGGATGAAGACGGGCCTGACCCGGGGGGGAGAAAGAGCGCCGTGGAGGGTGATGCAAAGAGGGCCCTGAAAAAGCCCAGGTCGCTGTAAAGGACAGCGGCTGATTCTGCTGAGTCCTCGATTACGACAAAGTCTTTCTTATGAAACGAAAGGAGCAGCGCCAGATGAGGGAGGGAGATATTGTAAATCCTTTTTACAGGACTCTCCTCCAGGCGCTCATGTATTTCCCGGGTATTGCTCTCGAAGAGGCGGTTTATTGTTGGCATGATTGTTTCAGCTTGTTTTATAATGTGTATGCTTGTATTGTAACTGTTTAGCTTTATTAATTTCCTCATCAGGGCCGGCGCCGCCCTGTTCCTTCCGGGGAAATGCTGATGATTGCGTAGCAATTTCAAACAGCTCCTGTTATATTCAAAAGAGAGGAAAGATGCTCAAGATCGGAACATATAATCAACTGCCTGTGCTGAAAGAAGTGGACTTCGGGGTGTATCTCGGCTCTGAAGAGGAGCAGGTCCTCCTGCCCGGGAAATATGTGCCTGCTGGGACCCGTATAGGAGATGTCCTGAATGTCTTCATATACAAGGATTCCGAAGACCGCACCATTGCAACCACGCTGACCCCTTATGCCGTGGTCGGCGAGTTCGCGTATCTGCAAGTAAAGGAAGTGACCAAGATAGGCGCATTCCTGGATTGGGGCCTTGAAAAAGACCTGCTCGTGCCGTACAGCGAACAGTTTAAAAGGATGGAGGCAGGCAAAAAATATATTGTAAGGATATTCCTGGAGGAGAGGACGGAGAGGCCCACAGCCACCTCGAAAATAATGAGGTTCATCGAGCAGGACGATGTCCGCCTGCGCGAGGGAGAGGATGTGGACCTCCTGGTCTACCAGTTCAGCGACCTGGGCGCAAAGGTCATCATCAACAATACCTACCTGGGCATGCTCTACAAGAACGAGGTTTACCAGGAACTCCATATCGGGGAGAAGCTCAAAGGGTTTGTAAAAAAGATCCGGGAAGACAAGAAGATCGATGTGGTGCTGAGGAAAGGCGGGACGGAAGACATCGAG
>JAJZPZ010000013.1 GCA_021847795.1 Nitrospirota bacterium | reverse complement strand
TACATTCCTTGTTGCCTTGAGCATGCTGTCGGTCTTCAATATTATTTTTTCTTACAGGAGGAATGCATGGAGCGGTTTTATCATACTGCTGCTATGGCTTACATTTGTACTGGATTTGAAAAAGAAATTGCTCTTGATCATAATTGCATCAATTTGTTTAGCGGTTTTAGGGCCCTATGTTGTTTCGAAACGGTTCGCAGAACAAAGCGGACCAACCAGTCATCCGACGCTGACGAGTGATTTTTCAAGTGGCGGGGAGGTTTCAGTCAAGAAAGGCAGATTTGCTGAACTGAGGAATGCCACCATGGCGACGTTAGAAGAGCATCCCTTATTAGGCTTTGCGCCCTGGGGCCACTACGGTTCGAAATTTATGCTTGGGCAGTTCGCTTTCTTTACGCACAGCGCTATCGTCCATGTGCTGTTTAAGACCGGAATAATCGGGCTGTGGTTGTTCTGCTGGCCTATATTCAGCCTGGCTTTTTGGACAGTTAAACGCCGCAGACTATTTCCGGAAAATAACAAATATCAAATACTCTGTGAAGCAGCTTTTGGCGGAGTCTTGTTTAACATACCCGACATAGTGTTTGGAACACCAATAGTTGTCTACCGCCACCTCCAAATATTGGGTTTTTTTATAGCGCTAATCTATTGCTCATACCTCTTTAGAAACTCGGAAACCATGGAAGAGGTCCCATCTTATGAAAGAGCCGGCTAAGCAGGCTGACAGCGGGGGTTGGGATTTTCCGAAAGTGCTTATCCTGGGAACACCGATCAACCAGGCGTCCGGCGGCCCCATTACGCTTTCCAATCTGTTTCATGAATGGCCTGCGGACAGGCTCGCCGTGGCCCATAATGCGTTTCATGGGAATGATCCTGGACGGGCCAAAGAGCTCAGGCTCAGAATGGAGATGGCATTGCCCTGGATGCGGCGCGGGATTGACTGGAAAACGAGAGAAGAAATACTGTCTGGCTCGAATGAACTTGTCAGCGGAAAGACCCCGCCTTTCCGTCAGACGACTTCCCCCAGAGATATTTTTCGAAAGTTAATGGAATATCTTGGCATAACGGGAATGGTAAGGCAGTTTCCACTGACCCCTGGTCTGATCAATTTTGTGGCTGATTTCAAGCCGGATGTGCTCTATACGCATCTTGGTGATATACCCATGGCAACTCTTTGCACCAAGCTGACTGAATACTTCTCACTACCTCTCATTGTTCATATCATGGATGACTATCCCTCGACGCTTTACCGGAAAGGACTTTTCGCCGGAATGGTACGCAGTACCATGCATAGGCAACTAAGGCACATATTTGACCGGGCCGCTATGCGTCTGTGTATCTGTCAGGCAATGTGTGATGAATACTCTGCACGATATAAACAAAAATTTATACCTTATCATAACGCTGTAGACCTGTCGGTATGGGGGAAGGATGTCCTGAAGGACAACGGAGACAAAAAGTCTTTCAAACTGGCATATTCCGGACGAATTGGGGTGTCTTGTCTGACAAGCATACAGGAGGTCTGCAAGGTTGTTGAAGGTTGGAACAACTCGCGCGTCTCAATCACTTTTGATATCCTTGTGAACGATATTAACCAGACGTTTGAAACAGCGCCGTTTTTGAGGGGATTACATCCAAACGTCCATGTAATCGAGGCGCCAAAAAGTGCCGAAAAAATAGCGTCTCTGCTTAAGAGCGCAGATATACTTCTACTCCCCGTAGATTTTGATCGGGACTCAATAGAGTATATCCGTTTATCCATGCCTACAAAAGTGCCGGCCTACATGGCTACCGGTATTCCTGTTATGGTTTATGGGCCGTCGGATGTTGCCTCAGTGAAATACGCGAAGACCCAGGGATGGGGATATGTCATCGAGGAACGATCATCGGACGCCCTGACTGAGAGTATAACTCGTCTGTGTTTGGACAAAGAGCTGAGAACTCGGTTGTCTGAGAGATCTCGCAATTTAGCTGCACTTAATCACGATGGCGCATTAATAAGAAGCCGCTTTAGAGAAACTGTAGCAGGGGCTGTAAGAAGTAAATAGTACTCAAGCAATGTGATCTAATGGTTTGTGTGTGACCAATGATGGCAAAAAAGGGGCATACGGGGAGATGAGAAAAATAGACCTCGATAGTCTTCCTCATTTGGTGAATTGTTTCGGTCGCGGAGTCGGTAAGCAATGGGATACATTCTGGTCACGGCTGCTCTCGTACTGGTGGGGTGTTTCATTGGGCCACGGGTGCCATTTTTTAGGATTACCCTGCTTTCGTCGTCATCCACGCAGTAGTATTACCATTGGCGACAACTGTGAGTTTTTATCCTCTCATACTTCAAATCTGATAGGCATAAACCGTCCGTGCATCATGTCAACGCTGGCGGAAGGAGCGGTGATTGAAATAGGCGCCAATTGCGGTTTCAGCGGCACGGTGATCGGTTGTGCTGCAAGAATTGTCTTTGGTGATAACGTGATGTGCGGTGCCAACACATTAATTACTGATACTGACTGGCATACAAATGATCCGCGTACGGGACCGGATGCCCCTGTGTTTATCGGGAAAAACGTTTGGCTGGGGGTCAATGTCGGTGTGCTCAAGGGTGTGACCATAGGTGAAAACACCATGGTGGCCGCAGGGAGTATTGTTTCACAATCTTTGCCACCGAATGTGATAGCGGCAGGTTCACCAGCCAAAGTGATTCGAGAGATCCGACTTTGCCAGCACTGAGTTTGATTTTTTTGTTTTCCGTCTATTGGAGAAGAAATGTCGTTTCTGATTCCCAGCCATGACAATGAGCAATTTCGTGTATATTGCGTGTGCGGCGGAGTTGGCTTTCCCTTTGGCACCGCAACCACGAAACGTATTCTGCTGATAGGAAAATGTCTTGCAGCCAGCGGGGTCCCGTTTCACTTATGCCACATCGGCCCAAGCTCCTTTGAGGAGAACAAGGCTGGATCCGGAGATTATGAAGGCCTCACCTTTGAATATCTCAGCCCGTCAGTGTGTCGCCCCGACAAGACCGTTAAAAGGGCTCTGTATTATTTGTGGGGATGCATGCTGCTTCCTCTTCGGCTGTTTCAGCACCGGCGGAATATTTTAGTGTACGTTTATTGCCTTGGTGACTTTATCAATTTATGGGTTTTGTTACTCTGTCGCTTGATGAGGCTCCCCGTTGTGCAGGAGGCGTGTGAATGGTGGCCCGGGAAAGCCGATTGCAAGCCTTTTACTAAATGGATGTATCAGAATATTATGTTTCGCTGGAGCAATGGCGCAGTGCCGATTTCCCAGGAGATACAGGACCGCATCCGCCGCCTGTCCGGGCCTGATTATCAGTTGTGCCGGATGCCCGTCTTGGTAGATCCCACCGAAAATGATGCCCGGTTGAAAGAGCGCCTGACCGTGGATCGATCATCGCCGGTGCTCTTCTGGTGCGGTATGGTTGACGGCTATAAGCGCGATGTGATTTTCCTGATTGATGCCATGTCTGAATTGAAGTCTCCAGACGGGCTGAACGCGCTTTTGCGCATTGCTGGTCCCTGTACTGAAAACTGCCGGCTCGAATTGTTGTACTACGCGAGATCAAAACATATCTCGTCAGAGCGTCTGGACATTATGGGCTTTGTTTCTGATACTCAGCTCTGTACGTACAGTGCCCAGGCAGATGCCCTCCTGATGCCTTTATGGCCGGACGACTCTTCCCTTACACGTTTTCCAACAAAACTGGGCCAGTATTTGGCATCGGGCCGGCCGATCGTTGCAGCACAGGTTGGCGAGGTCAAACATTTTCTGTCAGATGAAACGGCTATGTTTTATCCCCCTGGTGACGCCAAAGGCCTTGCCCATTCCCTGGATCGTCTGCTGTCCGACCCTGCCCTGGGCGAGCGGCTTGCTTCCCGCGCCACGCAGGAGGTTTTGCCAAGGGTCGATTACAGGTCAAATGCCTCGCGGATCAGCAAATGGTTTTACCAGATCTATTCCAAGACCCGGCTTGCGAGAATTCAGGGAAAATGATAGTTTCTGACAAAAAAACTCGAATCCTTTTTATAGAATATACTGACTATAAGGATTTTCCTGTAGGCGGCCAAACAACGTTTGCCTCAAATTTTGCCAAAGAATCGACTTCGGACCTGTTTTTAGCCGGACTCAGCCGAAATAAAGGAGATGAAGGGCAGTGGACTTCTGTCCGTATTAATGAGAGAGAGATCCCCTTTTTTTCCATATTTTGCGCCGAATCAACCCCGCCCCCAATCCCGAGGCGGTTATGGTTCCTGTTCCTGCTCCTGCGATACAGGGTTAGGATTTTTTCAAAACGATTCGATTCTGTAATCATTCAGTCGCCGGAAATCTCATTTGCGTTGCTCAAGATGGGATTGCCCTTAATATTCAACATGCCTGGCGGGAATAACCCAATGCTTGCTTCGAGGTTCCCTTGGGCGCGCAACAAAGTCTTTGCGATGAGTTACCATCACACGTTTATTGTGCCTCTCATAAAGAAGGCAGTTGGAATCGTAACCATAGACACAGCCGGAGAACAGCTTGTGAAATCCGTAAATGCTGCTGGAAAGGTGATTAGATCATCGGTTGCGGTCAATACCTCACTATTCAGAAGATTGGACGAAAACGAAAAGCTGAATCTCAGACAGGCCATGGCAATTCCACCTGATTCTGCAGTTGTGCTATTTGCCGGACGTCTTGAAGCGGTGAAAGGATTAGAGTTATTAATAGAATCCTTCGCCACTTTTGATAAACGTCTCAATGGCAAGTGCATGCTCTACATTTGTGGTGATGGGACCCAACGAAGAAACCTGGAGAAACTCGCCGTTGATTCAGGAAAAGCTGGAAAGATAACCTTTACCGGCGCTCTTGCACATGATCAGCTCACGCGCTATTTTCAGACAGCTGATATTTTTGCAATGGCTTCGCATCATGAAGGATTACCAAACGTAATCCTTGAAGCGATGTCATGCGGTCTCCCCGTTGTGTCCACCGACGTAGGTGGGATATCCGGTGTAGTCAAAGACGGGGAGACGGGTTACTTGACCAGCAAAAGAGATGCCGAGACGCACGCCGGTCTTTTATTACAAGCCTACAAGAACAGAGAGGCATTAGGAGAAAGCGCGTGTAATCTTGTCAATCTGCAATACTCTGCTAAAACTGTCGTGGGACAGATAGAAAGAGAAATCCAGGCCCTTTTTCAGGGAAAAGAGAAGAGGAAGCGTTTAAGCGAAGACAAATCCAGAGGCAAGGGACAATGCGAATCGGGATAGATGCCTTCCAATTAGTGCCCGGACAAGGCAGAGGAGGGGGGTTCTATACATACTTTAAGAATCTTCTGGCGGCCATTTTGGAAATAAAGGGAGCAAACTCTTTCGTTATATTTGCTAATTCGGAACTCGCAGATGATCTGAATCTCCATAACTGCGACTGCGAGGTGACCATTATAAACTTGCCTGCACGGAGGAATCTCTGGGTTTTCAGGCTGATTTGGATGCACTTCATTCTTCCCATCTATGCGAAACAAAAGCGTCTTGACGTGCTTTTTTTCCCTTTCGATTATGGTTCCGCTTATTGCCCAATTCCCTCCGTCGTGACGATCCATGACCTTATTGATCTATATTATTTAAAGCACATACCCGGGGAAGGGAAGAGACTCCGGATGATGTATTCCGTAATGATGAAGTGGATTTCCGTCCACACGCGGAAATTTATTATGGCGGTAACGGAAGAAACACGGAAAGACATTCTTCAGTACCTGACTCCGCCTCCGAAAACCGAAATGCTCAGAGTTATTCATGAGGGGGTGAGCGCTGAATGGTTTAACGCTCCACAGATGCGCTGCAACCAACAAATCCCTTATATCTTTTCGATTTTGTCAACGAGCCTCCACAAGAATTTTGAAGGATTGCTCAAGGCCTATAAGCACCTCAGGGACAATAAGGTTAACGTGCGGCTTATCCTCGCTGGTATGGCAGGCCAAAGCCATGAACATGTTATCGAGTCGCTAAGGTCACACCCGTATTTTTCTGACATAGAAGTGCTGGGGTACATCAGTAATCATGAAATTATGCGCTGGATGGCCAATGCAGAGGTTTTTGTTTTTGTTTCCAAGAAGGAAGGGTTTGGTTTGCCTGTTTTAGAAGCGATGGCAGCTGGGGTCCCGGTGGTTACTTCTTGCGTTAGTAGTATGCCGGAGGTGGCAGGTGATGCAGCGCTGCTGGTCGATCCGGATGATCATGTCATGATAGCGCAAGCAATGGAGAGCGTGCTGAGAGATCAGAACTTGTCGCAGGAACTTTCATGCAAGGGTATTGAGCGGGCAAGTAAATTCAAGTGGTCTTATACCGCCAAAGATCTTGTAGACCTTTTTGAAGAATGCAACAAAACCCGATCACTGAGGTCAAAGCAAAAGAAGTAGGAGAGGATGAATCGGGTATTGTCAATAATTTGTTTATTCATGCTGTCCCAGCTCGTTTATGCAGGCACAGCGCTTTCGCGTGATATAGCGGATTCCAGGCCTCTTGAGAAGGTCTTTTATGTAGCGACCAATGGTTGCGATGAATGGTCCGGTACGCTTTCAACGCCGGCCCTGTCAGGAAGTGACGGCCCCTTTGCTACGCTTCAAAGGGCGCGTAATGCCATCAGGCAGTTAAGGAGAAATGGCTCAAAAGACGCTTTCACCGTTTTGGTCCGTGGCGGCGTCTACACTTTAAGGGAGACATTAACTTTTGGTCCTGAAGACTCTGGAACTGAATCAGCTCCAACTGTTTTCAAGGCATTCGGGAGTGAACATCCGGTATTGAGCGGGTCGGAGAAAATAAAAAAACTGGAGCCTTATAAAGGTAAGATTTACAGAGCCAATTTGGCCGGTACGACCATATCACACTTTTTTCGTCAGCTGTTTATTGACGGGAAGCGCCAGGTGCTTGCCCGCTATCCCAACCTTGACAAGCAAAACCCTGTTACAGGCGGTTTCTTGTATGTTGCCGGTCCGGTAAAAGAAGCAAGCAAAGGGGAGTTTAGGTATAAAGGAGCACTGGCGCGCAAGTGGGAACATCCAGAGGATGCCGAGGTTTTCATATTTCCAGGTCCAAATTATACAAGTGACACTCTTCGGACTCTCAAGGTTGATGCGGAGAATCAAATTGTAAGATTATGGCAAGACGCCTCATACCCTATTACTGCCGGTAATAGATTCTATTTCCAAAATATACTTGAAGAGCTTGATTCACCGGGAGAGTGGTATTTCGATCGGCGCGACAGGATACTCTATCTGTGGCCGCCGGCAGAGGCGTCGCTGGAATCTGTAAGTGTTCCTGTAGTAGATTCGATATTGGAAATAAAGGCAAAGAAATACTTCGATAGGTACAATATTGCGCCTGCTTATATAAAGCTTGAGGGCTTTACTTTAGAGGATTGCGAAGGGTCAGCCGTTGTCATTACCGGGGCAAACAATATCGCCGTAAACAGATGTACTGTGCGTAATGCAGGAAAGCATGGCATAGAGATCAATGATGGGTTTAAAATCACCGCGATCGGAAATGATATCTATGAGGTCGGAGCTAATGGAATCCTGGTTTCAGGAGGGAACCGAAAAACACTGACCCCCGGGGAGAACCGTATTGCAAACAACTACATACATCACATCGGGGTTTTCAGTAAAACCGGCAGTGGTATTGAATGCAGGGGGGTAGGCAATGTTATATCGCACAACTTAATTCATTCCACCCCGCGCGTGGGGATCTGGTTTGACGGCAACGACCACCTTATTGAGTACAATCATATCCACCACGTAAATCAGGAAACCCAGGACAGTGGTATGATCTATAGCAGCCAAATTGATTGGACGAAGCGGGGAAATGTTGTTCAGTTCAATTATCTCCACGACAGCGGCGGCTATGGACGAAATAGCGTTGCTGACGCATGGCAAACTCCTTTCGAAACATATGGTATTTATATGGACGACTGGACGAGCGGCACAAATGTTTATGGAAATATCATAAGCAAAACTGCGAATGCTGGAATTTTCATTCATAGTGGAAGAGATAATATTGTCGAAAACAACGTGATCATTGAAGGCGGCCGCCTTGGACAAATGGTTTACTCCGGGTGGCCGGTTACTCATCCGACCGCCAAGCAATGGCTTCCCAAAATGTACTCGAAGATCAAGGGAATGGGGTATACAAAGTATCCTCTGTTATCGACGATCAAAGATGTTCAGACTGGTGCGTCAATGTCCGGAAATCGTTTTGTCCGGAACATAGTCTATTATCTCAATCAAAGCGCCCCTCTTTATTGTATTTATCATCATATTGACCTTGCGACAACAGTATCGGATTACAATATCATCTACCATGCGGGTTTGCCTTTATTGGTGCCCTTCACAAAGGCGACTGCCGAACTCCAATGGAAAAAGTGGAAAGAAAGCGGATTGGATCGAAACACCATCGTTGCTGACCCCTTGTTCTCCGATTTTCGGGCCGGCAGCTTTCAGCTTGCTCCGGCGTCTCCGGCGCTTAAAATGGGCTTCAAGCCAATCCCTTTCGATAAAATAGGACCCTACCAAGATCCAATGCGTGCAAGCTGGCCGATAAAGGAGTAGTTTTTAAGCTAAGTGGACAGGAATACCGGAGAAGCTGATATTTTTGGTTACCTGATTAGCCAACGCGGGGTCCACGGCGACATTGAGTTGACTCGGGAACTGATTGCCTCGGGCAAGAAAGGGTCATACATGGCCTGTGCAAATCCTCATTCTCTTGTTATTGCATCAGGTGACGCTCAGTTCAATGTGGCCCTGAAAAATGCCGATATCCTTCTCCCTGATGGTATCGGCGTGGTAATGGCCGCAAAATTATTCAATATGCCGGTTATGGAAAAGGTGGCGGGTTATGATTTTTTTGTGGCATTGTCGGCTTCTGCCGAAGAAAGCGGCGGACTCAGATACTTTTTCCTTGGATCATCAGAGCATGTACTTGGCAGGATTGAGTCCCGGTTACACAGAGAGTATCCTTCAATTGCAGTCTGCGGAACCTATTCCCCCCCTTTCAAGGAGGTTTTTTCTGAAACGGACAATAGTGCAATGATCGAGGCGATAAATGCTGCTAATCCGGACGTATTATGGGTCGGCATGACAGCACCGAAACAGGAAAAATGGATTTATGAGAACCGCGATAAACTGCATGTCCCTTTCATTGGCGCAATAGGCGCGGTGTTTGATTTTTATGCCGGTACGAAGGTGCGGTCATCTGTTTTATGGCAAAAGATAGGTCTTGAGTGGTTGCCCCGGTTTTTTAAAGAGCCCAAAAGGCTTTGGGAACGGAATATGAAGTCAATGCCAATATTTATATGCTGGGTGATAAACGAAAAAATAAGACAATTATGCAAGCTCTATCTATAACAGAATTAAAACTTACTGAAAGAGGAGAATAGCGAATATTATGTTAAAGGTAAGGTCACAAGCTGCGTGGTATGGAGTTATGTATGGGCTCTTGCTGTTCATAATATATTTTTCTTCATATGATTGGCTGGTAAATCATGATTGGCCCAGAGAGGATTATAACTATTGTTACCTCATTCCGTTTGTCGTCATTTACCTGGTCTGGGAGAAAAAGGGAAAATGGCTCAATGAGGCGTCGGTTCCATCCTGGAGCGGGTTGTTTGTCATACTGCCCGGTATTCTCCTGTTCTGGGTCGGCGAGTTGGCCGGAGAGTTTTACTCCACGTATATCTCTTCGTGGCTCGTCGTATCCGGTATTTTATGGATGCACACAGGATGGAAGAAACTAAGGACTATGGTTTTTCCGCTTTTTGTTTCCATATTCCTTTTCCCGCTGCCCATTTTCATAAACACAAAGCTTACTTTCGGCCTCAAGCTGGTATCGACAAGAATCGGTATCAAGCTGGTCCACCTCCTCGGGATGTCGGCCTATCAGGAAGGAAACATTATCGATTTAGGGTTCACGCAACTACAGGTTGTGGATGCCTGCAGCGGACTTCGCTTTCTCATTCCGCTCTTCATAATGAGTGTCCTTATGGCCTATTTCTACCGGGCAGCGCTTTGGAAAAGGATTATCATCACTCTCTCATCAATTCCATTATCCATTGTAACCAACAGCCTCCGCATCGCATTGACGGCTGTTCTCTATCAGTCCTTCGGTCCAGCAGCAGCGGAAGGTTTCTTTCATGATTTCGAGGGGTTGGTCATTTTTATTGTTTCTTTTGGTATTCTTTTAGGCGAGATTTGGCTGCTTGGCAGAATCGTGCCGGGACATGATGAGGGCCTCATGAAAAAGAAAGTCACAGCTCAGACCGGAACAGATACTACCAAAGCAATAAAGTATCAAAGTGGAAAACTATCATTTACACAACCTCAATTCATAGTCGCGGTTGCTGTTTTGGCTGTTACCCTTATCTTGCATTTCACCGTAGACTTCAGGGAAAAAACGCCAAGCAGCCGGCCTTTCAGCCAATTCCCTCTTGTCATCGGCAGGTGGGAAGGGAAACGAGAGTTTATGGCACAGCAGTTTATCGATGAACTTCAATTCACTGATTACGCATCCGTCAATTATTCAAGACCCGACAGCCCTCCTATAGATGTTTATGTGGCTTATTATGAGAGCCAGCGGAAGGGCAGGTCGATTCATTCTCCCGAGACCTGCCTGCCGGGCGGAGGCTGGATATTTAAGCAGACCGGAACAGTGACCATACCTATGCCGGGAAAAGCGTTATCGTCAATAACAGTGGCGCGTGCCATGATGGAAAAAGACGGGAGCAGGCAATTGGTCTATTTCTGGTTCAATCAACGCGGTCGCATTCTGACGAATGCTTATGAAATGAAGATATACAATCTTTGGGATGCGTTGGTAAGAAAAAGGACGGATGGCGCCTTGATCCGGGTGATTTCACCTGTTCTTTCTTCTGAACGCGTTGAAAATGCCGACAAAATACTCCAATCCTTTATTAGAGAAATGCTGCCGTCGTTAAATGAATTCATTCCCGGATAGGATATTCGGGTCTTCGTCCTCCGTATTTGCAGATTATATAAGCAAACCGTATGTTCTTTTTATAGGATAATTAATAGTCATGCTATATCTATCAACAACCCTTCTTTCGGTATTCATCACAGTCAGTTTGATTCCCCTTATGATCAGACTTGCGGATAAGTATCGCATGGTCGATTTACCGAACCCCCGCAAGGTCCACGCCATCCCTGTCCCCAGGATAGGCGGTTTGGCCATGGCACTCGGAGCATCTGTTCCCATCATCCTCTGGACTGAAGCGGATGGTTTTGTAAGGGCCTATCTTATCGGGGCAGGGGTGCTGGTGCTCTTCGGTCTGGTGGATGACATGAGAGGGCTCGGGCATAAGGTGAAATTCACCGGTCAGCTCTTAGCGGCCCTGATTGCTGTCTTATACGGAGGGATCAGGATCAATTCCCTCGGCACTCTGTTGCCCGGCGCTGTGCAGTTGCCGGAATGGTTTGCAGTCGTCTTGTCCATTGTTGCAATTGTCGGTGTCACGAACGCTATCAACCTCGCCGACGGCCTGGACGGCCTTGCAGGCGGCATTTCCCTTCTCGGTTTTTGTTGTTTGGGATATTTTGCCTATCTGGCGGGCAATAACACCATTGCTGTTCTGGCGCTGGCGCTGGCTGGGGCGGTATTCGGATTTCTTCGATACAATACCTACCCGGCCAGCCTCTTTATGGGTGACACGGGAAGTCAGCTTCTGGGTTTTTCGGCTATTGTGTTTGCCGTGAAAATCACCCAGGGAAACACGCCGTTGAGTCCGGTGTTGCCGCTAATCATCCTGGGCTTCCCCGTTCTTGATACGCTTACCGTTATGGCGGAACGGATCAGGGAAGGACGTCCTCTTTTCTCGGCCGACAAGAACCATTTTCACCACCGCCTCATGCGCCTCGGATTGTCCCATGCCGAGGCGGTCTTCACGATCTATGTGATCCAGGCGATGATGATAGTTTCGGCCATCCTCTTCAAGTATCATTCCGATTGGTTTTTCATCGCCGGCTATATTACGTTTTCAGTTGTCACCATCAGTGCCTTTGCCGTTGCGGACCATAAGGCATTGCGATTCCGGAGACATTCCAGGGTCGAAGATTCTATTAAGGGAAGATTGAGAAAAATCAGAGATAACAACTGGATCATCAGAATTTCCTTTAGCTTGTCGAGAATAATCATTCCTCTCCTTTTCCTGTTTTCCTGCTTCCTTCCCGCAAGGATCCCCATATATATTGCCGTAATGTCTTTTTGTTTCGGCATCGTTATACTGGGGTCCCTTACCATGAGAAAAAAATATCTGGGAGGCTGCCTGCGGTCGGTCCTATATCTGACGATTCCTCTTGTTCTCTACCTTACGGAAGAGGGAAGATCCGGCTGGGTAAGCGAAAAAGCGCTGTTCCTGTATCATTTATGTTTTGGTATAGTTGCCTTATTTGTCATTCTTACGGTGAAGTTTTCCAGAAGAACGAAGGGCTTCAGGCTGTCAACTATGGATTTTCTGGTTATCTTCATTGCAGCTGTTGTTCCGAATCTCACCGGTCAATTGAGCCGGAGTCACAACCTGGGGCTGCTTGCAGTCGAAATAATCGTTTTCCTCTTCAGCTATGAAGTTTTGATCAACGAACTTCGTGAAAAGTTCGATGCATTGGCGATAACGACTGTTGCCGCTACGTTGATCCTCGGGGTGCGGGGATTTGCAGGGTTTTGAAATTAATTGAAAAGTATATCACACGATGGTTGCTGTCTTCTGATTGCAGCCACGGAAAATGTGGAGGGTTAGGTATGTTTGCGAAGCAGAGGATATTTACAGGAATTGTCGCAGTGCTGGTTGTTTTGATTACAATGGCCTGTAGCGGGCCTGAGCAGAAAAAGGTCAAGTTTTACAATAAAGGTAAAACGTTGTATGAAAAAGGAGATTATATCAAGGCGAGACTGGAACTCAAGAACGCCATCCAGATCGATACGAAATATGCCGATGCCTACTACATGCTTGGTATGGTAGCGTTGAAATCAGGGGATCCCGGGGGAGCCTACGGGAGCTTCTCCAAAGCCATCGAACTCTCACCCCGGCATTGGGACGCCCAGGTCCAGTTGGGCAAGTTCCTGTTAATATCAGGGAAGGCGGATGAGGCGATGGACAGGGCTGACCTCATCTTAAAAAACGAACCAAAAAACGAAGACGCCCTCATCCTGAAGGGGGCTGTTCTCCTGAAGAAGAAGAATATTGACGGCGCGCTGCGACTCCTGGAATCCGTTGTGGGGCGGGAGGTCCGCAAACCCGACGGCTACCTCCTACTGGCTTCTCTTTATGCGCAAAAGGTAGAGGCGCAGAACGCCGAAAAAACCTTGCGTGAAGGGCTCAAGACCAACGGAAAATCGATTCCCCTTTATCTCACTCTTGCTGATTTCTATCTCAAACATAAAAAGACGGATGAGGCAGTGGGCCTTTTGCAAAAGGTTGTCGAGATAGAGCCTGATGCAGCTCAGCATCGCCTGGCCCTGGCCGGGATTTACTGGGAATCCGGCAAAGAGCAACAGGCCGCAGAAGTCCTGAGGGCATTCTTATCGGCCGGTCCGAAAAAAGAAGGACGATGGATTCAGGTGGCAAACTTCTACGTTTCAAGAAACAGGCCCGCCGACGCTGAGCAGCAATTGAAGGAAGGAGTACGCCAGAACGGGGAGAGCTTTCAGATCCGTTTTGCCCTGAGCGCTCTTTATCTGAGCACCAACCGTCCCGACCAGGCTGTTTCCACCCTCCAGGAATGTCTGGGACTGGAGCGGGATGCGGCGAATCCGAACATCATCCATACGAAGAATTCTCTGGCGAAATTCTACCTTTCGCGGCAGGATACCGATAAAGCGAAAAAATATGTGGATGAGGTGATCAAGGAAAGCCCTAAGAACGTAGATGCCAATTACATCAGGGGAATTATCGATCTCAGGAAGAACGAAGGCGTGAAGGCTGTTTCATCGCTCCGGACGGTCATCAGTGAGAGACCGCAATTCATTCCGGGTTACATCAGCCTCGCCGATGCCCATGCAATGAATAGGGAGATGAACCTGGCCCTCGATACTCTCCAGAGTGCATTGAAAATTGCGCCGGACTCAAGGGACGTAATTCGGGCCATGGGCCGTCTCTACGCAATGCAGAAGGATTTCAAGCAGGCAGAGGCCCAGTATCGAAAGATTCTTGATGCCGGTCCCAAAGATCTGGAAGTCCGGGCCGACCTGGGAGATCTCATGGTGCTTGCAGGCGACTTTAAGAGAGCGGAGGGGGAGTACACGGATATAAAGAGGCGTGTCCCCAATCATCCTTTAAGCTATGTGAAGCTGAGTGCCATGTACATTGCGCAGAAAAAATGGGACAGGGCCATTGCCGAACTGGAGCATCTGCAGCGGGTTCAGCCGGATTTGTGGAGCTCAACGAATGACCTGGCCTACCTTTTGAGTGAATACGGCAGAGGGAAAAAGGACCTTGACAGGGCCTTGGTCCTGGCTCAGAAGGCCCAGGCCCTCAGTCACGAGAATCCGTCCATATCCGATACCCTCGGCTGGATTTATTATCGAAGAGGCGAAGTAAATCAGGCCATTGAGTGGCTGGGGAAGGCCCAGGCCAGGAATGCAGGGAATCCTGTTATCAATTATCATCTTGGTATGGCCTATTTACGGTCCGGCAATTCTGAAAAGGCAAAGGGATATCTCAAGACTGCCCTGGTTTCCAAAGTCGGTTTCCCCGGGAAGGACGAGGCTGAGAAGGCCTTGTCCGGGATTCATTAGCCTATACTTTCTTTTTGTGCGCATTCCTGGGTCGCTGTCCCCTTGAAACATAAAGTTAACATTCATTTAATAAAACGGTAACGGATTTTATAGTATCATCATGAGTCAAAAAGGATTCGTTTGATGATTTACCGGAGGAATGGAAGAGAGATGCTGAGAAAACTATTGGTCGTGATGATGGCCGGAATGCTCGGGGTACCGCTTCCGGTTCTTTCATGGGCTGGAAGCGGGAATGCCGGGTCTCCTGCAACAGCACTATCGATGTCTGAGGGGGCTGCTCCTGATGCAGTTTCACTGTCCGCGCCTGATGAAGAGGGTTATTTGATCGGGGCCGGAGATGAACTGAGTATTTCTGTATGGAAGGATGATGCCTTAACCCGCTTGTGTGTTGTGCGGCCGGATGGCGCTATCTCATTCCCTCTGATCGGAGACATACAGGCTGCAGAGAGGTCGGCCTCACAACTTAAAGCTGAGATAGAAGCAAAGCTTGCCCGGTATGTCCCCGGGGCCGTCTTGTCTTTAGAGGTAAGGCAGGTCAACAGCCTGATCATTTACGTTGTCGGCCGAGTGAACGCTCCAGGCCGGTTCGTGATGAATACCAATGTCGACGTCCTGCAGGCCCTTGCCACTGCCGGAGGGGTGAATCCCTTTGCAAAAAGAAACAGGATCAAGGTGTTCCGTAAGGAAAAAAATAAGACCACTCTGTTTCCCTTCGAGTACGACGAGGTTGTTGGAGGGAAGCGTCTCGAGCAGAACATAAGGCTCAAACGGGGTGACGTTGTCGTCGTTCCCTGATGAGGCATTGGCTGATCCACCTTGTTGTTCTTCTCCTGATCACCTGTCCGGCGTTTGCCTGGGGGAACGAGTTTCGTATTGTTCCGTCCCTCTCCGTCAAAGAGGAATACAACAGCAACGTCTTATTCTCGCCAAGCAGTATCAAGAGAGATTTTGTTACTACCCTTTCCCCGGGTGTTGAAATGGTGAACCGGACCGAGCGCCTCGATACGGACCTGTCGGTTCGCCTCGACCGGCTTGAGTATGCCGATAACCGGGCTCTCAGTGCGACAGACCAGATGTACGACGGTAAATTCAAGTATGCTGCCACGCCCCTGTTCAACATTTCAGCCGAGGGTGGGTACTCAAGGAGTTCCAATCCAACCCTGGATGTCGGGACGACTGGTATTGTTATGGCAACGGCGCCCTGGAACCATATCACTTCATCCCTTTCTGCCGATTATCAGTTAACTGAAAAAACAGCGGCGGGGGTGTCTTACAGTTACGGCAGGGACTCTTATGATGATCCAAGATATCTTGGCAATACATCCCATGATGTCAACGCAGGGCTAGTCTATGATCTGGGCAAACACTTCCCGGCTACGAAAGGAAGAACGAACGTGGGGTACAGCTCTTATTCTTATCCGGATTCCCGGATCGATAGCATTACGGGCACTGTGGGCTTTTCACGGGATCTCGATGAAATCTGGAGCGTCCTTGTCGACGTTGGTGTCCGGCATACGTGGTCGGACATATCTGTAACAAGGCAAGTGCCCGTCTACGATTTTTTCTTTGGATTTCCAATTCTGCTCGGTTACGAGTTGCATAAAGAACAGGTTAAAAACGGCGGCTTTGGCTGGGTGGGAAGTGCATCACTGAATTACAAGGGAGAACGCAGTAACGGTGATCTCACCTGCACCAGGGATATTACACCGGCGTACGGTCTTAACGGGGCAGCGGAGCGCAATTACCTGACGCTCTCAACCCGCTATCGGTTCACGTATGAGTTGTCGGCCCTTTTCTCATCCGGCTATTACACGTTAAAGTCTGCTGCTTCGGAGTTTTCCGCACAGGTTATCAACCAGTGGACTTTCCGCATCAACCCCGGGATTCGTTACGAATTCTCAAAAGATATGGCCTCAGAGGCATCGTACGAATATACCATGGTTGACAATCAGGCATCGCACAGTTCGGCGAACAGACATCTTTTCTCTATTCGCCTCAATATTCAATATCCCTTTTTAGAGTAGTGTTCAGCAGAATAAAAAGAAAGGACTTTTCATGGAACAAATTGAATCAATAACAATCGAAGACGTCGCCAAAATAATCAAGAGGCGGCGATGGGGGCTTATCGCACCGGCGCTCGCCGCCTTCCTGCTCTCGGTGCTGGTGCTCCTGGTCTGGAAACCTGTGTATCGTTCCACATCCACTATACTCATTGAAGAACAGGAGATATCGCGGGACTATGTCATGGCGACCGTGACGAGTTATGCTGAACAGCGTTTGCAGTCCATCAACCAGCGGATCATGAGTGCGGCACGGCTTGGGGAGGTCATCGACCGTTTCAACCTGTATGCTGATAAACGCAACAAGTTGACAAAAGAGGAAATCATCGAGAATATGCGAAAAAAGGATATCAAGTTTGATACCATCATGGCGGACGTGGTAGACCGCCGGACAGGGCAAAAAACTCTTGCAACTATCGCATTTACCATATCTTATGAAGGGCAAAATCCCTTGGTTGTGCAGCAGGTCGCCAATGTCCTCGCTTCTCTTTATCTGGAGGAGAATGTCAAAGTTGTGGGTCAGCAGACGGAAGGCACAACAAAATTCCTGGAGGAGGAAATGAAGTCTGTCCAGGCTGACCTGGCTGAATTAGAGAGAAAAATAGCCATCTATAAGGAAAAAAATCCTCGCGCCCTGCCAGAACTCTTTCAGTTCAACCTTCAGACACTGGACTGGAGCGAGAGGAATTACAACCAGTTGAACGACCAACTCCGTACACTTCGTGAAAGAGAGAGCAGTCTGCAGGCCGAATTGGCGACTATAGCGCCTGATACGACAAATCAGGACAAAGAACGGTTGAAGGAACTGAGGGTTATGCTTGGCAGCTTAAAGTCCCGGTATTCTGACGAATATCCTGACGTGGTCAAGACAAGATTTGAGATCGCCGAGCTTGAAAAAAGGCTTCAATCCAAGGAAAGTCAACCAGCGGTTGTGGAGAAACCGGACAACCCTGCCTATGTCTCGCTTGCCACACAGTTAGCCGGCGTTCAGTCGGAAATCAAGTCTGTCAAACGACAGATCGGGGAACTTGATAAGAAGAAGGACGAGTACCGGCAAAGGCTGGAAATGTCCCCCCGAGTGGAAGAGGGATACAAGACCCTGATGGTCGAAAGAAACAATACACAGGCCAAGTATGACGATCTTATGAAAAAGTTTATGGAAGCCAAGGTGGCCCATGGACTTGAAAAAGAACAGATGGGGGAGCGTTTTACGTTGATTGATCCGGCCAGGCTCCCGGAGAAGCCGGTAAAACCTAACCGGCCCGCTGTTCTCCTGATCGGGCTTGTTATCGGTATAAGCATGGGGGTAGGGACGGCAGCGCTGCAGGAGACTTCCGACCGCTCTGCGCGCCGGTCCGAAGACCTGGCGGCGTCTTTCATTTTCCCTGTCCTTGCAGAGATCCCGGAGATTGCCACCTTGGAGGATGAGCTGCGTAAGAAGAGCCGTATGAAAGTAATGGCCGGTACAGTTGTTCTCCTGCTGATAGTCCTTGTACTGATCGTTCATTTCTTTGTGATGGATCTGGATGTCCTCTGGGCGCGCGCTGCAAGGCATCTGGGGATGTAAATAAAAAGTCGGGTTGAAAGGAGCGGTTTTAATGATACATAAAATTAAGGAAGCGGTGACACTATTTAATAAAAGGCATGACAAGAGAACATTTAAAGAAACGCCTGTGCTCTCCTTGCAGAACGATCCTGAGGAGAAGGATAAGGAAAAGGCCGGATGGATATCGCCGATGTATTCTCAATCACGGGCTATTCACCTGGATCCGGGGTTTATCGCCGGGAACCGTTGCCTGGCTTATCTGGACAATGTTCCGGAGGCTGAGGCTTACCGTGTCCTGCGCACGCAGATCCTGCAGCGGACCAAGGGCGCCGGAAGCAACACGATTATGGTTACCAGCGCCCAGCCGGGCGAGGGGAAAACTCTCACAGCCATCAATCTTGCATTCACCTTTGCCCGTGAGTTCCAGAATACGGTTTTACTGGTTGATGGCGACCTGAGAAAGCAGAGTATCCATAAATACCTGGGATGCGCCGGTGAAAAGGGATTGATAAATTATCTTGCGGACGGCTTGCCTGTTTCAGAGTTAATCACCTGGCCGGGGGTTGAGAAAATGACTCTGATTTCCGGGGGGCGTTCTTTTCAGGAAAGCGCAGAGATCCTCGGATCTCCGCGTATGAAAGAACTCATATCCGACATGAAAGGGCGTTATCCTGAGCGGTATATAATTTTCGATGCCCCCCCCATTCTTACCGGAGCGGACGTCCTGACGTTCGCCCCTCTTGTAGATCAGGTAATTATCGTTGTGCAGGCTGGAAAAACCTCGACGGATGACGTTAGGAAGGCAATCCAGTTTCTTCCGAAGGAGAAGATACTGGGATTTGTCCTGAACCGTAAGAAATAAGGGAGACGTATATGGCTTCAAGATTGCTGCCGAAAATACCAAAACACCACGTCTCCTCTAAGCAAAGAGATGCGTGTCTTCATTTGCTGTGCCTGATATTGTATGTATAATGTGAATGCAAAAAAAATATTGGTGATCGACGACGAGCCCGACATCGTTGACCTTGTCTGTTACAATCTTGAGAGGGAAGGCTTTGAAGTCTCATCTGCTCCGGACGGTGAGGAGGCTCTGAGAAAGATCCAGAACGAGCATTACGGTCTCATTGTCCTTGATCTCATGCTCCCCGGCATCCAGGGGTTTGATCTCTGCCGCATGCTCAGGAAGGATCCGAAAACCGAGGACCTGCCCATAATCATGATTACGGCAAAAACAGAGGACGACAACAGGATACTCGGACTGGAAATCGGCGCCGATGATTATATTACCAAGCCTTTCAACCCACGAGAGCTTGCAGCGCGCGTGAAGGCCGTCCTGAGGAGGACACTTGAGAGGCCGGTGGATAAAGGGGCTTATGAGACGCCGGTTCGTATAGGAAATCTTGTGGTCAATAGGGGGACCTGCGAGGTTTATAAAAAAGGAGTGCCTCTGAATCTCAGCGCAAGAGAGTTCAGACTGCTCCTCTACTTTGTGGACAACAGGGGCAAGGTATTCAGCCGTAATCAACTCCTCGATGCCATATGGGAAGGTGAGGCATTCGTAGAGCCGAGGACAGTCGATGTGCATGTCAGGAGATTGCGCATGCAAGTCGAGGACGACCCTGCAAATCCGAGATATATAAAAACGAAAAGGGGAATCGGCTATTACATGGATGCTGAGATATAAAAAGAGGTATTTTTGCGCGGATATTTCTTAATCCACCTGCTCGCGATATTCCTTGCAATATTCTTTTTGGTGCCCTCGGTTTTTATCCTCCGATATTACGAAAAATGTAATAATGTATTCATTGTATTGTAATATTTTTGCTGTACACTTTCCTATGAACAGACGGCAATAAAGATGGTTGCTCTGTTCAGATACTGTAATAAGGCACGACAACATCGCAAACCTGAGCAAATGGCTATCAATGAAAAAGCTTAGTCTTAAGACAAGAATGGCGCTTGCTGTTTCGGCCCTGTTCGTCATTTTCGTCGCTGTCCTGATCCATTTCATCATGTCCTACCTGGAACGCGAGTTCAAGAGGGCGATATCCGATCAGCAGTTTACGCTTGCCTCATCCCTGGCCAAAAGTCTTGACGACGAGATATCCCTTATCCAGAGCGCGTTGATCGCCAGCGCGGCCAGATTGCCCCATCAGGCGCTGACCGATCCCGGGCAGGCCCGGAGATTCCTTGACAGCAAGCCCAGCCTGCTGTCCATGTTCGACAACGGCATTTTCCTAATTTCGAAAGAGGGCAGACCGATTGCGGAAAGCCCGTACCTGCCCAATCGGAAGGGGGAGGATATTTCTTTCCGGGAGTTTTATAAAAAAGCGATAGCTTCAAAAGAGCCGTATATTTCCAAGCCGTACTCCTCCGCCCATGCGTCCGGTGCCCGGGCGATTATTATCACCGCACCTGTTTTCGACAGGACGGGAAATGTCCTGGCGATACTCGGGGGGAGCTTCGACTTGACAGGGAACAACTTCCTTGCCCATCTGGGGAGAATCAATATCGGAAAGACTGGTTATGTTTTTCTTGTTTCGAACGACAGAACAATAATCATGCATCCGGACCAGGAGGATATCATAAAGAGCAACGCGGTGCCCTCCGGTCTCAACAAACTTCTCGACAAAGCGCTGACAGGCATTGCGGCGAGTGATGAAACGATCGCCTCGAACGGTGTGCCTGTGCTTGCCTCATATAAACGCCTGCAGTCGACGGACTGGTTTCTCGCGATTCATTATCCCCTTGACGAGGCTTACGCCCCTTTTCACAAGGTCAGGCGCTATGTGACCTTAGGGATACTTGCCGGTACTGCTGTTGTGCTTCTCATGGTATGGGTAGTAATGAGGCGGTTCATGCAGCCGCTTACGGCAATAGCAAGGCATATGGAGGAGTTCCCCAATAAGCCAAGCGAACAGAGGCTCCTGGAAATTGCACCGGGCGATGAGATAGGAACGCTTGCATCAGCGTTCAACAAAATGATTGTCGAAATGGACGAGCAGGAGGAACGGCACCAAAAACTTCAAGCGCAGCTGTTGCAAGTCCAGAAAATGGAATCCGTCGGACGTCTTGCGGGAGGTGTTGCCCACGACTTCAACAATATGCTCACCGCAATCATAGGCTTTGGAGGTCTGCTGCAGATGGACATGGATGAAGACAGCCGATCACGGGGCTATTTGGATCAGATGGTTTCAGCAGCGGAAAAGGCGGCCAATTTATCGCAAGGACTCCTTGCCTTCAGTCGGAAACAGATGAGATCCTCGAAACCGGCAGACCTCTCCGAACTCATCATCAAAATGAAAAAGATCCTGTCGAGGGTCATCAGCGAGGACATTGAGTTCAAAGCCGTACTGAAAGGTGAAAATCTCATCGCAATGGCTGACAGCGGTCAGATAGAGCAGGTTTTGCTGAATCTTGTCACGAATGCGCGAGATGCCATGCCCAGAGGAGGGCAACTGATCATTGAAACCGGCCTGGCGGAAATGGACGATGAATATGTAAAGGCCCATGGATATGGAGAGCCCGGAAAATACGCGCTGATTTCCGTAACCGATACAGGGACCGGCATGGATGAAGAGACAAAACAAAAGATATTCGAGCCCTTTTTCACCACCAAAGAAGTGGGAAAAGGAACGGGTCTCGGCCTTTCGATTGTGTACGGCATTGTCAAGCAGCATGGCGGCTATATTAATGTCTACAGCGAAAAAGAGAGTGGAACGACATTTCGCATATACCTGCCCTTGATCCAGTCAGAAGCCTGCACGGGCGAGAGCAGGGAGGTCCCTGTTCTCAAGGGCGGCACAGAGACCATACTTGTCATAGAGGACGACGTGCAGGTGCGGCAATTCAGCAGGACGGCACTCGAGAGTTTCGGGTACAGGGTGATAGAAGCGGTAGATGGAGAAGATGCTCTCCGCAGGTTTGAAGAACATAAAGATCATGTGCAGCTTCTTCTCCTTGATGTCATCATGCCGAAGAAGAACGGCATGGAAGTCTATACTGAGATCAAAAAGACGAGGCCTGATATCCAGGTCATTTTTTCCAGCGGCTACACCGGAGATGTCCTCACCGGCAAGGGTATTATTGAGGAAGGTCTGAGTTTTATCTCAAAACCCGTATCGCCGCATGAACTCTTGAGTAAAGTGCGGGAAATCCTGGATGGAAAAGTGAATCATAAAAAGGGGGGAGGATTATGAAGACGGTTTGCAGTGCTCTTTTGGTTTTGGCGCTCATACTGGCGTTTTCGACTGCACAGGCGGAAGAAATGCTGAACGGAGCGGGGGCGACGTTTCCCGCTCTGCTCTATCGGGTATGGGCGTACAACTACGCGAAAGCTTCGGGGATAAGGGTAAATTACGGTTCGATCGGCTCAGGGGGAGGAGTCAGGCAGATTACCGACAGAACGGTGGATTTCGGCGCCTCCGATGACCCGATGGAGCCCAGGGAGCTTAAAAAAGATAATCTCATTCAGTTCCCTGCAGTTATCGGCGGGGTCGTTCCGGTTGTGAACATCCAGGGCATTAAGGAGGGCGAACTCAAACTTGACTCGAAATCCCTTTGCATGATCTATCTCGGAGAGATAAAGTACTGGAGCGATCCTATGATCAAAAAGACAAATCCCAGGCTCAACCTGCCGAACAGCGCGATCATAGTTGTTCACAGATCAGATGGGTCAGGAACGACAGCTATTTTTACCAATTATCTGAGCGGGACATGCACCGAGTGGAAGGACAAGGTAGGTGAAGGCAAGTCCGTTAAGTGGCCTGTTGGGATCGGCGGAAAAGGCAACGAGGGAGTAGCGAATTATGTCAAGCAGACCCCCAATGCCATCGGCTACGTGGAATTTGCCTATGCCAAGCAGAACAGGCTTGCCTCTACACAGCTCAAGAATAAGGCGGGAAGCTTCGTGTCGCCGAGCTTCAACTCCTTCGAAGAGGCTGCCGCGACAGGCGACTTTGATCCGGGCAAGGATTTCTTCGTGTGGCTTACCAATACTCCTGGGAAAAACTCGTGGCCGATTGCGGGAGCGACGTTTATCCTTCTCGCAAAGGAGAAAAAAGACGCCAACATGAAGGCCGTAAAGTTTTTTGATTGGGTATTCAATAACGGCGATGCGAAAGCAAAAGAATTGATTTATGTCCCGCTGCCCAAGTCTTTAAAGGATAAAATCAGGGCCTATTGGAAGGCCTCCGGCATACAATAAACGCCGTGTCCTGTATTGATAGAGGCAAAAACATATGGCGCAAGCATTAGAGCAGGATTGCGCCTTTTTCAGCAAGCCGGGATCTCACACTTTTCTGGAGATTGAGGAAACAGAAGCTCTCTTCGTTGATGAACCTGCTGATCAGGTATGCAAGGCCGTTACTGGTCTTGTCCAGGTATGGAGTGTCTATCTGTTCAAGATCTCCGGTAAATACGATTTTTGTCCCCTCTCCGCAGCGTGTTACAATTGTCTTTACATCAATAGGCCTTAGGTTTTGCGCCTCATCAATAATGAAGTATCTTTTCGGCAAGCTCCGGCCCCTGATATAGGTAAGCGGTTCAATCTGGAGCAGGCCCATGTCGATCAGGTATTGATAATTTTTTATGTTTGACATGTCAATCCTGTCCTTCGTGGTCTCTTTAGGAGCACAGATAATCGCCTCAAGATTATCAAAGATGGGCTGCATCCACGGCTTTAGTTTCTCGTTTACATCTCCGGGCAGATAGCCCAGGTCATTCCCCATGGGCATTATCGGCCTCGATACAATGACCTGCTCGTAGAGCATAGACTTCTTGGCTGTCCTGGCTGATTGGTGCAGACCTGCTGCAAGGGCAAGGAGCGTCTTGCCTGTTCCGGCGTTGCCGGTTAAAGCCACGATCTCAACTCCGGGATCTATCAACGCGTCTATCGCACACTCCTGCTCCCTGTTACGGGGCGCTATCCCCATGATTTCCTTCCCCCGCTTCACGTTTCTCATGTTATCATGGCCGGACAGTCTGTAAATGCAGTCCCCTGGTTGCACATACCTGATGGACAGCGCCCTTTTCGAGGGCTCTTCCTTATGAAGGACCCTGCCATACTGCTGGAAAAGCGACGACTTGTCGTTCCGGTAGTCCTCAGCCTTTATTCCGAGGGTTTCTGCCTTGATCCGTACCGCAGTATCTTTGGAAACAAGGATCACCGCTTTTTGCTCTCCATACTCATCTTTTTGTTTTTCCTCTATAATGCCCAGTGCGGTCTTGATAATCTGGTTATCATTCATCGCATGGCGGGCAAAGGAATCGCCTGCTCCATCAGCTGATACGCTTACTGAAATAACACCGCTGTTATTAATCCTTATGCCCTTCGAGATCGGTCCCTGCTCCCTCAGCGTGTCAATGATCCTGAGCGCCTGCCTTGCAGAAGCTGCTATTTCGCCCTGCCCTTTTTTCAACCGGTCCAGTTCCTCAATGACCACGAAAGGTATCACAATGTCGTTGTCGTCAAACCTGAAGATGGAGTTTGGATCATGGATCAAAACATTCGTGTCCAGTACAAAGGCTTTTTTTGCTTCTTCACCTCTCCTCCCGCAACAGGGATTGTCTGTTATTTCGATCTCCATATCCATTCCGGGTTCACCTTTTGCGTAAGGCAGATAGTTCATGCAAGTCCTCCTTGTTTTGGTACGAGAATTTTATAAGTGATAGGTTTTCTTCGAGAAAGCACATGTTGGTTTTTTTGAAAGCTTTCAGGGTAAAGAATATTTTTTCGGGTAGAATTATTCTTCATGGAGCTAAAGCTATTATTGCATACCGACTGTTACAAGAATATTAAATTTCCCGGGCTGTTTCGCACTACCGGTGTTAACTGAAAAATAATGCTCCTGTAATATTCCGGTAATTATCCTCTGCTATTAATATATGTATGACAAAATTTTTTAAAGCTGATCTTCATGTGCACTCAAGATATTCCAACAAGCCTTCTATATGGGCCCTTAGGAAATTTAATTGCCCGGAAAGCTATACTTCCCCCCTGTATATCTATGAGATGGCCAAAAAGAAAGAGATGGACTATGTGACCATAACAGATCATAACTCCATTGAGGGAGTTCTTGAAATAGCGCACCTGCCCGGAACATTTATCAGCACGGAATTGACCACGCACATGCCCGATTGCGGAAGCAAGCTGCATGTCATAGCGCTTGATATCACTGAAGAGATCTTCCGTGATCTTATGCAGGTGAGGACGAACATGTATGACCTTGTTTGCTATCTTCAGCAAAAAAACATCGTCCATTATATTGCTCACCCGCTTTATGACATGAACGGAAAGCTCTCCCGTGAAGCTATCGAGAAACTGCTTCTGCTCTTTGAGGTCTTTGAAGTCAAAAACGGTTCCAGGGCAAAGCGATACAACAAACTGGTGGCTGATATCATTGCTTCTCTTACAAGGGAGAAAATTGAAGCGCTCTCCAATAAGCATAATATCGAACCCTGCGGCCGGGTTCCATGGGCAAAAGCGATAGTCGGCGGGTCCGATGACCACAGCGGCTTTTTTATAGGAAGGACGTACACGGCATCCAAAGGTGGGGAGACCCTGCATGACTTTATTAATTCGATCAGGGAAGGCAGGACATGGGCGGCAGGCGCCGACGGCGATGCCTTAACACTGGCACACAGCATTTACGGTATTGGTTTTCGTTTTTACAAAGAACGCTTTGAAACAAAAAGAAATAATTCATTCCCTTTCATCAAATCGTTGATGGACAGGATTTTTAATGCCAACCACGGGAAAACCTCGCTCTTCGACAGAATTAATCTCTTTATAAGGAAAAACCTGCCGGAAGTATACAACGACTACAGCGGACAGACTTTTGAAAAGATACTTGACAGGGAGGCCAAGAAGCTGCTCAGCAATGCCAAATTTCTGGAAACGATCAATGCAAGCGGTACAAACAGGAAGGTCTTTACCGTAACCAGCTTCCTCGCAAACAGGCTTATTTATATTTACTCGGAAAAGCTTACCAGGATGTCTCCCTCCACCGGGATTATGGACCTGATCAATTCCCTGGGCACCATCAGCTTCGTCCATCTGCTTACTTTTCCTTATTATGTTTCTTTTTACCACCAGCACAGAAGCAAAGGGCTCATGGAAGAGCTGGAGGACAGCTTTCTTCCTCACGACAGGTCGCAGAAAAAACAGAAAATCGCACTTTTTACCGACACCCTCCATGAAATCAACGGAGTTGCAATCACCATAAAAAGGCTGATTGAAACAGCGCGGAAGCAAGATATAGAGCTGATTGTGATTACCGCAACGCATGAGGCGACAGGCTACAGGGACGGGGTGATGAGCTTTAAATCCGTTGGTGATTTCTCCCTGCCCGAATATCCTGATTTGAAACTGCATTTCCCGCCGGTTCTCGACGTGATTGATTATTTCGAGAAGGAGGGGTTTACAAGAATCCACGTGAGCACACCGGGCACCCTCGGACTGCTCTCCCTTTTTATTGCAAAACTGATGGATATTCCCATAACAGGGACATACCACACCGACATTCCGCAATATGTGAAAAGTCTGACCAATGATGCCTTTCTGGAAAACGTAGCCTGGAATTACATGCTGTGGTTTTACAATTTGCTGGAAGAGGTGATGGTGCCGTCCACAAGCACCGGAATGCAGCTTGTGCAGAAAGGGCTTGTTGCAGGAAAGGTAAAACCCCTGCCACGATGGGTAGACACTGAAACCTTCTCACCGGCAAGGAAAGACCCTTATTTATGGCGTCGGTACGGGCTCGGCAGTGTAGTCAAATTTCTTTATGTCGGAAGGGTTGCAAAGGAGAAAAATCTGGAACTCCTGGCACGTGCCTTTATGGAAACCGTGGACGCAGGGAGCGAGGCTGATCTTATTATTGCAGGGGATGGTCCGTACAGGAAGGAACTGGCTCAGATACTGGAAGGATACCCGGTAATATTTACGGGCTTTTTATCGGGAGAGGAGCTCTGCACCCTGTATGCATCTTCGGATGTTTTTGTTTTCCCGAGCACTACCGATACCTTCGGCAATGTTGTCCTCGAGGCCCAGGCATCGGGGCTACCGGTGATCGTGTCAGACCAGGGCGGTCCCAGCGAATTAATTGTAGCCGGACAAACAGGGCTCATTGTAAAAGGGAACAATAGGGCTGACCTTGTGAACGCCCTCTTGTATTTCCTCCAGGACAACAGAAGGATTTTGGAAATGGGGGGCAATGCCCGGCATTTCACTGAAACCAAGGGAATTCATGCGAGCGATACTTACCGTACTATTCTCCAGTGTCCTTCACAGAGCAAGGGGAAAAGTATAAAGGAGAAAGAGCTATTTCAGACATAAGGGGCAGGCTGAAATCCCTGAAGACCTTTCAGGCCATTTTCCCTCTTTTGGTTGGCAGAATGCCCGGCCAGCTTGTTATCCAATATACCGACCGATGCAATGCCCGGTGCCCGCAGTGCGGCATGCGAATAACCGAGTCTTTCAGGCGCTCCAGGCTGGACAGTGATGTCGTCAAGAGGATCATAGATTCTGCACGGAAGAAGGGGATGCAAGCTGTCTCCTTTACCGGGGGAGAACCTTTTTTATACTTTTATGAAATAGTAGAACTCATCCAATACGCCGGAGATGCGGGAATCAGGTACACACGGACAGGCACGAACGGTTTTTTGTTCATGAACTCCCACAAGCCCGATTATGAAGCAAAGATCACAAGAATTGCTGAGATCCTCGCTGCTACAGGACTTTATAATTTCTGGATCAGTATGGATTCGGCAGATGCTGCTGTTCACGAAGAAATGAGGGGCCTTCCCGGAGTTGTTGCGGGTATAAAGAAAGCCCTGCCCATATTTCATAAGCATGGGATATACCCCTCCGCCAACCTCGGGATCAACAGAAATACAGGGGGCTTCCCTTTACCTGATGTGTCGAATTCCCTGCGTTTCTACAAGTCAATGAGAGAGGCCTTCAGGAAATTCTACATGACGACGATAGATCTCGGGTTTACCATGGTCAATGCCTGTTATCCCATGAGCCTTGAACCTGGCAGCACAGATGGCCTTCACGCCGTATACGGCGCCTCTTCTGAGGCACCGCTGATCCAGTTCAGCCCTGATGAGAAATCCCTGGTGTTCAAGGCGCTCTTTGACACCATACCCGAGTTCCGTTCAAAAATAAGGATATTCTCACCGAGAAGCTCCTTGTATTCCTTATTGAGGCAATACACCGTAGGGGAGGAGTATTGCTATCCCTGCAGGGGCGGCATCGATTTTTTCTTTGTAGATGCAAAAGGGGGGAATACATACCCTTGCGGATACAGGGGAGATGAAAATCTGGGGAAATTCTGGGGCCCTGTTTTAAGAAACGGCAACGAAGGCGCATCATGCAAGAAGTGTGACTGGGAATGCTTCCGTGATCCGTCGGAACTGTTCGGGCCATTGCAAAGCCTTTTTTCCCGGCCCGTTGCTTTTTTTGAACGAGTCCTCAAGGATCGTGCATATATCGGGCTCTGGCTGGAGGATCTTCGCTATTCCTCTGCCTGCGGCTTCTTTAACGGGAGATCAGCGCCCGACTATAAAGCGCTGTCGGCTTTCAGACAGAGTGGAACCGTGGAGGAAGATGGACATAGGAACGAAGCATCAATTCCTTGCGCTTATTGAACAATTTTCTTATCCGGGAATTTTTGCGTTTTTTATCCTTGGGGGCATAGGGCTGCCTGTTCCCGAAGACGCCATCCTTGTTTTATGCGGCTTTCTTATTTCCAAAAACTACCTGGAGCTTGTCCCGGCGGCTATCGTGGCATATATAGGGGTCATAGCAAGCGATTTCATTATTTTTTCTTTCGGGAGAAAGTACGGCAGGCTCATTATTACCCATAAAAAATTCCAGAAGATCCTTTCTTCAGAACGGCTCTTTTCTCTTGAGAGGAAATTCAAAAAATTCGGGACTCTCCTCATTCTGTTCGGCAGGCACATCTGGGGGGTCAGGGCTAAGATATTTTTAACAGCAGGAGTGATGGGCATGCCGCCCCATAAATTTCTTGCAGCCGATGCCGTTGCCGCTCTTATTACCGTTCCGGTTATGTTTGCCATAGGCTATGCCGGGGAGCATCAGCTTCAGCATTTCCGAAAAGCCTTTTTTCATCCTGGACACATCGCCATTGTCGTGGCAATACTGATAATACTTTTCTTTTTGGTATTGCATTTCAGGCGCAGGTCCCAGAGGAGATCCGAACAAAACAGGATGATCTGTGCGGAAACAGAATGTTAAAAACAATGCTCCCCGGACTGAGGGGGATTGCGATTGCGGCAGGGGCCCTGTTTGTTCTTTCATCTTATTATCCCGCATTTGCAAAGTTGGCTGAAACATCATCCATGATAATCAACTTTAACGGTCCTGCGGATAAAAACAATATACCCAAACCATGGCATCTTAAACTGCAAAAGGGCAGGGCCGATATCGGCATTATTCCCGATGATCATGAAAACATTCTGCACATACAGTGCAGGGATTCATCCTTTGCAATAGAACGCGATTTCCCCATTGTGCCTGACGACTTCCCCTACCTCACCTGGACCTGGAAGGCGGTGCAACTCCCCCCATCGGGAGATTTGCGAAAGAGGGGACATAATGACCAGGCTTTGCAGCTCCTTGTTGCTTTTGAAAACAGAAAAATCATCAGTTACGTTTGGGACTCGAATGCACCGGAAGGAACGATAAGCGATGAATCTCTTGGCTGGCCGATCAATCTCGCCATAAAGGTCATCGTGGTAAAGTCCGGCACTGCAGATACAGGCAAGTGGGTCATGCAATCGAGACATGCATATGATGACTACAAAAATCTTTTTCACGAAGAGCCCCCGCGTATTAAAGGCATAAGGATTCAGGCAAACACCCAGTATACAAAAGAGAGCAGTGAAGGATATATCAGGAGCATTGTTTTCAGCAGAGGCCCCGGGAAAGGCAATTAACGCAGGAGCTGTCTTTACCTCCCGCATCCGGCATATGCCTGGCCCCTCTGCGATAGCTTCAATATCCTGAAACGCTGAAGCGCATGAATGCATGGAAAAGAGCTGTTTCCTCCTTTTCGGCTGCATCCCCTTGCTGCTCCTTCCCTACCTTGATGCGCGGTGGTCGGATATCGAGACGATAAAAAAATCGGGATCGATAATCACCTCACTTTCAGCTCCGGCCGGGAATGGGGATACTGACTTATCGACTGGAGTATTGCCAGATGGTCATGGACTTATCGTGATAACGGGAAAATAAGCAAGGCAGGTCCATTGAGTGCTCTTCCGGATTTGTTTCCTGACCCGCATATTCAGCGAGGCCCAAGGAACGCCGTCTTATGAGTTTTATGGCTGCCCTGGACCCATCTGCCGAACTCCCCTGGACATTTAACAATCCTTTTCAGCCCCGCCCTGACTTTACTTATTCATGGCTCCTGAGAAAAGCTTCACGTGAAGAGGCCGAAGTTGTTTTGAAGGGTCCTGTCGCCTTTTTGGAGGAGTATGCAGCAAAAATGGACCGGGTGGTAAAAGACCTGGAACGCGAGAGCAAAGCACACGCCTCACCTGAGATTTTTCTACTGTCGCAAGAACCGACCAGGGCGCTTCAGGTGACTGCATTGAGGGCGAAACACCGGGCGTTAACGATAAGGGCATTAGTAGCACAAAGAAAACGGCACTTCTGGCAAACAACGACCCATGAAGCCGAACAATTGTTGCTCAAGGCTGTCTCGGTACGGCAGGAGGCGCAGGACCTGGTATACTTACAGGAAAGGGTTTATCGTTACCCTCTTGAGCTTGTCGCAAGGGAGAGAGAGGATTTCACTGCCTACCACTTTGGATACCTCTATCCTGTCAGTAACCTTGCTTTCTGGAAGCGCGGGGAAGAACAGGTCAGGAACCTGCACTTTCATGCCCTTTACCTTAACATCTGGAACTTCAGGAGGATCATCGGACTTGAGAGCCTCTGCAATTGATTGGTAACGGGACCAGGGCAAGTAATGTTTTTTCTTCTGGACTTCGTGCAGAAGTTGCTCTAGACCGGAACTCTATCGGCGTCCTCATATCGTGATGAGTCCTCCAACCCGGCCGCTTCACTATCATCTGTTTATGGTACCGCGAAAAGCATGAAGTAACCGAAGGTGAAATGATGGAAATCAGGATTTTAGCAGTCAATGATAACGGTTTTGAAATCTTCCTGACGGATGGGTCAGTCTGGCAGCCTGAAAACATCGAAGACATAACCGTAACCTCGCACTGGTATCCTCCGCAGCGCATCAACGTTTCCGTGAGCAGCGGGAAAGAATACACCTTAACAAACCTTGATGCATGGACCAGGGATCAGGTCAAAGTTTCAAGAATTAATTGAGCATTGTCCCAAGCGCTTCGTATTCAACTATCTTGGCGCTATTGCTCCTGAATAGCCGTTTGAAAACAGCTTGTTTCTATACTGCTTTAAGGTCTGCTTTCTTTTTGACTGCTGTTTTCGGCTTTACAGGAGTTGTTCTTCTGGGGGTTTTTCTTGACGTTGCCTTTGAAGTCTTGCCTTCCAGCCTGGCTATCTCGGAGTTCGTCTTGTCAATAGCCGAGAGGAGGTTTTTTAGTTTCTGGTTTGAGATGCGCAGGGTTTTCTCAGCCACCAACTGGTGCAGTTCCTCCCCGATGGCTGAAAACTGGCCCTGGCGCCTGTTTTTGAGTTCATAAAGACGATATTGCTTTTTCCCTCCTTCTGTCAACTCATCAGCCTTTTCAATAACCAGCGTTATCTTGGCTTTAACTGCGTCGATACTCTGCTTCACCCCGTCTTCGATTTCCTTTATAAGCTTGTTGACTCCCTCCATACATAGCCCTCCTGAATATATTTAAGCCTGCCCTTGCTTTTATTGTACCATGGAGATTTAAGATAGAGAAGAATGAGCAGGCTTTTGTTGATCAGAGAGATCTTCAGGCTGCGGTTTTTACGATAGTCCCGAGCGGCCGGCGCCGGGCAGGTCTGACGCATTCTTCAACCAATGATGAGACAGCAGTATCGATATCCTCCGGTTTGACATAGCAGTCAGGGACCATAGAGAGTACTGCTTTTTGACAGCGACGCTCAAAAGTCTCGTCTCCCTCGATCAAATCATAATCCACAACAATTATCTTTACCGGTTCCGTGGAGTAAATGTCGGCAACAACTCCGCTCTCAATTTTGATTATGACAGTATTGTCCATCAGTGCCTCCTTGGCGTTAAAGTCTTTGTTGGCTTTTGTTTCCGTCGTCGCCCTAAAAATACTCGCCTTCCGATAAAACGACGTTTATGTCCGAAGCCGACTGTTTTTATTATACGGAGGTGGCATTACGGCATAATGACACCATAATGAAGTTTAAGTTACACCAGAGAAGGGGCACTCAAAAGAATGGACATTTTTTATGCTGTTTTCTTGTGCAATACTCTTCCCGTTGAAATGAGCTTGGGACATAGGGAGGGCTGCATCCCCTGCAGATGTAAACCAGGGATTTAGAGAGGTGGGGACACTTCAATGCCTTGTAGTAAGTCCGTTGAAAAGACCGCTCTTCTTTTACAGTTCCTGCACCCATATTGTATTCACTCCTTGCCGAGAGTATTCATGAGGTCCTTGTTTGAAGCTATCTCTTCCACATACCCTATTACGTTTATTATTTTCGGATCGTATTCGATGACCAGGCTGTAAGTCAGCAGGTTCGGCCTGACGTCTTTTATGCCGGCGGGCACAGGAAGCAGGGTAATAACAGAAAGGAGACTCTTCAGATCCATCAAAGAAAGTTTTTTTAGTGAAGGCACTTCTATCCTGATACGTCCCGGTATGTGATGTTTTACTTTATAGACAATCATGTGACCCTCCCTGTCTTCTTGCTGAGTAAAGTTAACCATATCACTTTTACAATAAGATGAATTCAGGATTATATTCCCGTGACAGCCCTTTTAGGCAAGTAATGAAAATATTTATAGACAAATTGTCTGTCCGGCATTTATAACAAAGATGAATAGAAACTGCCACAGAAGCACTGTTTCAACAAAATGGAGGATGCCCGCAAGGATGAAACACCCGCATAGTATTCATGGCGAGGATGTTAGGGGAGCAACGGTTTCGATATATTTCTATAGTTGTCAGTCAAATTCATACTACTTATCTCCAAATGCGATATACTTAAATTAAGGCATTTGCGAGATGGCTTTTAGCTATATCTATTTACTAACGGCTTCGGAGGACATTATGGGACTTTTAGAGAATGGCTTAAAAGGCAATATCCTGACGGGACTTGCCATCGGCATTGGCGCAGCGGTACTTGCTCCTGCAGTGATTCCTGCCCTGTCAGGAATTGTAAAACCTGTTGCTAAAGCTGCTATAAAAGGCGGGTTTCTTCTTTTCGAAAAAGGAAAGGAAGCGGCTGCGGAGGTCGGAGAGGTGGTTGAAGATCTGTTGGCTGAAGTAAAAGCAGAAATGGCGGAAATGCATGGAGAGGCCATGGCAGAGAATCTTGAAAAAGAGGCCGGGCAAGGGACAGGAGTCTGAATGCTGCCGGTAGCCACGATATGCCATAAGACCCCGGGAAGACTGAGAGTGAAGGTTTTATCGAGGAAAGGGGATTCATCTTACTTTTCTTCATTGGCTGAGCATTTCTCCCGCTATCAGGGTATTGATACGCTCTCGGTAAACGCCGTGACCGGCAGTGCACTTTTTCTACATTCACTTGAAACACAGACAATCGCACAATACGCTGAAGCCAATAACCTGTTCAGGCTTGAGAACCCAAAGCACAAAGCAGCTTCCTTGTCGAGCAAGGTCGTAAAATCTTTTAGAGATTTCGATAAAAAAATCAAGGCCTTTACCGGCGATGAGCTGGATGTCCCGGGCTTGGCATTTCTGGCGCTCCTGGGCATGGGTATGTACCAGATCAGCATAGGGAACTTTATGGCACCTGCATGGTATACCGCTTTTTGGTATGCATTGAATATATTCCTGAAAGCACTGCCTCATGACGCAGGAGGAGCAGAAGAAGCCGCATCTGCAGTTGTTCTATAAGCAAACCCAGAAGCGTTTTAAGAGCGATCAACAAGGGAGGCTACTATGGCTGGCAAAACAACACCCATTACAGAGGGCATCGGAAACGAGGGGATTGGGAAAGCAGGATCAACGGTCAAAGAAGGGATTATCAGCAGTCTCAAGGGCATCAACGAGATAGAGGCTGAAATAGTCAGCCTTGTAAGAAATACCGTCTCCAATGCCATGAAAGCAACAGGAGAAGCAGCCACCGAGGGTCTTATCGTTACGAGGGATATCGTTAAGGGGACCATCCAAGCCACCGAGGAGGTGGGCACAGGCCTCATATTGAGCACAAAGAGTGTGGCGAAAGGTGTTGTTATGGGCATAAGTGATATAGGCGGGGACGTAACAAATGTTGCCAGCCAGACGGTAAAAGGCGCTGTGAAAGGGGCTGCTGAGGTCGGCGCGGATGTGGCACTTGTGGCCCGGAGAGCTGTTGACGGCGTTATCGAGGCAACCAAAGAAGTAGGGGGTAATGTGGAAGAGGTTGCCCAGGTGGCGGTCAATGGCGCAATCGAGACGGCCGGAACTATCGGCAACACTGCGTTAAGGGCTGTTAAGGACATGCTTGTCGGAGTGGTCGAAGGAGTGAAGGAGGTTGCGAATGCCGCTCTCCCAAAGCCCCGCCAGACTGAACCCTCTGCAGCACAGGCAAAGAGCAGAAAAGGAAAGTAAGAGCGTGTGGTTCAGGCAATACACACTGTTGTAAAAGGAAGGGCCAGATACAAGGTTGATGGTCTCTATCGTTCTGACGCCCTCAAGCATCACCTTGAATCCGGCCTTTCTCATAAAAAGGGAATAAGTCGTATTTCAATCAATACATCGACGGGAAGTATCCTCGTCCTTTTCAATTCTGATAATACCCACGATACCGTTGCAGCGCTTATCAGGGATTTTGTCCGGAAATACAGGAATGGCGCTTCCCCATCTTTTCCCGGCAGCTTCAAGCAAGAGGGTTTGCGTGCCGGGAAACAGGGCGATCGTCCCCAACGCACGATTGATTTGTCAAGGGCAGTCAAAAATGTCAGGATTAAAAGCAGGGAGAAAATCCGGAAGCTTGTCGGCAGCGCTGAAGAGCAGGCAGTTGAAGCATGGCATGCCCTGGAGCCTTCAGATGTTCTGAACCGTTTGGAAGTCACAGGGGACTCAGGACTAACACGCGAGTCGGCACAGCGCAATTTAATGAAATACGGGCCGAATCTCCTGCCGGAATCAGTGCCCCGTTCAGCCTTCAGCATTCTCTTTGGTCAGGTCAACTCAATACCGAACGCCCTGCTCGGCGTTGCAGCCGGCCTCTCCCTGTTCACCGGCGGCCTTGCAGACGCCGTGGTCATCGTAAGCGTTGTTGCCATTAACACGGTTATCGGCTACGTAACGGAGAGCCAGGCGGAAAAAACCATCCATTCCCTCAAGAGCCTTGTCAGACCATCCTCCCTTGTGAAAAGAGAAGGATTCATTAAAGAAATACCTGCCGATGAAGTGGCCATTGGGGATATCCTGGTGCTCAGGCCCGGAAGCTATATTGCCGCCGACAGCAGGTTGATCGAGACGAGTCATTTGAGCGTTGATGAATCCGCCCTGACCGGTGAGAGCCTGCCGGTCATCAAGACCCTACAGGCCGTTGCGGACAGGAATATCCTACTTGCAGACAGGCTTAATATGGTCTACATGGGGACGCTGGTTACGGGCGGACAGGGGCTCGCAGTAGTTGTGGCAACGGGAAAATATACGGAGATAGGCAGAATCCAGACCCTTGTGGGAGAAGCGCAGCCGCCTGAAACCCCTATGGAAAGGCAGCTCAGTACCATGGGAACCCAACTGGTTGTCATCAGCGGAGCTGTCTGCGGTCTTGTCTTTGTCATCGGGCTTCTTCGGGGCTACGGCTTTCTCCAGATGCTGAAGACCTCGATATCCCTTGCTGTAGCAGCAGTCCCCGAAGGACTGCCAACGGTTGCTACAACAACACTCGCTCTCGGGATCAGGAACATGAAACGGCACAATGTCCTTATCCGCCATCTCGACGCAGTAGAGACCCTCGGGTCTGTTCAGACCATATGCCTTGACAAGACCGGCACCCTCACGATGAACAGGATGTCGGTAGTCTCCATCCATACAGGGATGAGAAGGGTGACACTGGATGAAGGCAGGTTTTTCTCGGGCGCGGAGATCATCAATCCCTACGCATTCGAAGAATTTCTCAGGCTCATTCATGTATCTGTCCTCTGCAACGAAACTGAAGTCATCGGTATGCAGGACGACCCGAGGCACGGTCCTGATAGGAAAACATCTTACGAGGACGATGAGGGTAAGTATGTTCTTCGCGGCTCTCCCACGGAGAATTCGCTGATCCACATGGCTATATCTGCAGGCGTTGATATCCTGGAGCTCAGGGAAAAGTTCCCCCTCCTGAAAATAAGTCATCGCTCTGAAAACCGGAATTACATGAGCACCCTTCACAGCTCCATCGGGCAGAGCAAGATCATAGCCCTTAAGGGAAGCCCTGGTGAAGTGCTCTCCATGTGCAACTGGCATATCCGGGACGGCAGGAAGGCGCCTCTCACCAATGACGACCGGTACGCTATCGAAACGGAAAACGAGAGGATGGCCGGCGATGCACTAAGAGTGCTCGGCCTTGCCTATTTTCACATGGAAAACGGCGACGATGGCTTTGATATGAAAAGCGGTTTTGTCTGGCTGGGACTCATCGGGATGGCGGATCCGATAAGAAAAGGCGTAAGAGAATTGATGGGACTTTTCCATCAGTCCGGGATAGAAACGGTAATGATAACCGGAGACCAGAGCCCAACGGCATACGCTATCGGCAAGGAGTTGAACCTGAGTAACGGCGGGCAGCTCGAAATCCTTGATTCAACCCATCTCGCAAATATCGATCCAGCGGTGATGAAGGCATTATGCGAGCGCGTCCATGTCTTTGTGAGGGTCAGCCCGGCCCATAAGCTCCAGATCGTTCAGGCCCTTCAGGGCACAGGCAGGGTAGTTGCCATGACGGGCGACGGGATAAACGACGGTCCGGCGCTCAAGGCAGCTGATATAGGAGTTGCCATGGGACACACAGGCACTGATGTCGCCCGTGAAGTGGCTGACATCGTGGTTGAGGATGACAACCTTGAGACCATGATTATTGCAGTAAGCCAGGGGCGTACCATTTACAACAATATAAGAAAGTCGGTGCACTTCCTCCTGTCTACAAACATCAGTGAAATCATGGTGATGTTCACTGCAATCGCAGGGGGCATGGGGCAGCCGCTGAACGCCATGCAGCTCCTCTGGATCAACCTGATATCGGATATATTCCCGGGGCTTGCCCTTGCCTTGGAACCCCCTGAGCCCGATGTGCTGAGCAGGCCGCCAAGGTCTCCTGAAGATCCTATTATCAAGACATCGGACTTCAAAAGGATCGCTTTTGAGTCAGGAGTAATAAGCGCCGGCACGCTCGGGGCATACGGGTATGGAATCATGCGGTATGGAATCGGACCGAGGGCCGGCACGTTGGCATTTATGGGGCTTACCTCAAGCCAGCTGCTCCACGCGCTCAGCTGCCGCTCGGAGAATACCAGTATTTTTGATAAGGGAAAACTACCCCCGAACAGATATCTGGATCTGGCTATCGGAGGGTCAATGGCGCTGCAGGTATTGACGCTGGCAATTCCCGGCCTGAGAAGCCTCCTGGGGCTTTCTCCCATTAATCTTGTCGATGCCCTTGTGGTCGGGGGGGGCGCAACCATTCCTCTCCTTATCAATGAGGGCACAAAAAGCAAACAAACGCAGCTACAGGTGACACGGAAGTCATGAACAATATCCTGAGAATATCCTTTATCTCAAATCTTTCTGCAGGCCCCGGCAGTGTTCTTACCGTAAATCTTTCACAACGAGAAAGGAAGAGAGGTTATACATGAAAAAAGACTTCATGTTCACGTCAGAATCCGTCACAGAAGGACATCCCGACAAGCTCTGCGATTTGATCAGCGATGCCATTGTGGACCATTTTCTCCAGCAAGACCCTTATTCAAGAGTCATTGCCGAATGCGCGGTATCCACGTCCATAGTTTTCATTGCTGCGCGGTTTGCCTCGGAGGCCAGGGTTGACTTCCCCAATATAGCCCGGCAGGTCATAAACCAGATAGGCTATAACCAGCATGCCTTTAACGACAAGACCTGCAGTATTCTGACAAGTCTCAGAGAGCTTCCGGAAGACCGAAATTGCTGTTTCGATGAAAGGGAGCTCACTGATAAAGAGATACAGAAGATCCCGGTCAGAAATCAGGTGACGGTTTTTGGATTTGCCTGCAATCACACCCCTGCTTTTATGCCCCTTCCCATCTGGCTTGCCCACAAGCTCGCAAGAAAGCTTACCTCGGTGAGGCTCCAGAAAATACTCCCTTACCTCGCGCCTGACGGAAAAACGCAGGTAGGGATTGAATTCAGAAACCGTATTCCTTACAGAATACACAGCATTGCCGTAATAGCGAGCCAGAATAAAGACGGCGAGCCTGATGTGAAGAGTTTCAGTGATGATATTAAAGAAGCAGTGATCGACAGCGTATTTTATGATGAGCCGGTCAAACCCGATAAGGACACACGGATATTCGTGAATCCCGACGGGCCTTTCATAACAGGCGGTCCGTCGGTCCATGCAGGACTGACCGGCAGGAAAAACGCTATTGACACCTACGGAGAATACTCGCGCCACAGCGGTGCTGCTCTCAGCGGCAAAGATCCCATGCGCATAGACAGAATCGGTGCTTACATTGCACGTTACGCAGCAAAAAATGTAGTGGCTGCAGGCCTTGCTGCCGAGTGCGAGGTGCAGCTCAGCTACTCTATCGGTCTTCCCCAGCCAGTCAGTATCCAGGTGGAGACGTTCGGCACAGGGAAGATATCAGATGCCAAAATCGCAGGCGCCCTTGGCAGGCATATCGATTTCAGGCTTGCAGGGATTGTAAAGCAATTCAATTTGAGGCATCTCCCCTCTCTTGTGAAAGGAGGCTTTTACAAAAAACTTGCAGCTTACGGCCATGTAGGAAGAATGGACATCGGCCTGCCCTGGGAAATAACCGACAAAGTCCACCTGCTTTCACTTCCCTGATTATACAGAATGGACTTTCCGATGAATAGTTCTGATGGCACACCGGACGGTGGCAATGAGGCAGAAGAGAGTCAGCCTTACGGCGCAATTGAGAAGCTTTCCATGGATCTTGGAGTGCCGTTAGAAGAAGTCAGCAGGCTTTACTGGAGCGTACTGAAAAGATTTGAGAAGGATTCGAAGATCAGGCCTTTTCTGCCGGTTTTGGTCCGCAGAAGGGTAGCTCACCTCCTGGAAAAGAGGAGAAACGGCAAGCGTGTGCCTTAAAAAAACAAGGAATTCAATTATAAAATGATAAAATTCATATTCTCCGGGAGTAAAGACGATGGAAAAAATAAAAGTCCTTTTTGTTTGCATACATAACAGCGCCCGCAGCCAGATGGCAGAGGCCTTTTTGAATGCACTGGGAGGAGACAGGTTCGAAGCGGAAAGCGCCGGGCTAAAACCCGGCGCGCTCAATCCTCTTGTCGTTGAAGTAATGAAAGAGGCCGGCATTGATATCGCAGATAAGAAAACAAAAAGCGCGTTTGAGTTTTATAAGGAAGGGAGATTGTTTCACTACGTAATCACTGTTTGCGATGAGGCGAGTGCAGAGCGCTGCCCTGTCTATCCAGGACAGCTGACGAGATTGCACTGGAGCTTTGAAGACCCCTCTGCTCTCACTGGTTCGCATGAAGAGAAATTGGAGAAAACCAGGGAGATCAGAAATCAGATAAAAAGAACTATAGAGGAATGGTTAAAAAAAACGGAAAAGGTTTTTTCCTGATCTCTTCGTGCAGGCATGATGGTCCACTGGGAGAAAAGAGTATCTCCCTGGTAGAAAGTTTAAGTGGATGTAGACAGTGCGGCGCAGGCTTCCCGCATGCTCATGAAAACCAATAAATATGTTGGTACTTTTATGGCCATCGGCCTCTTTGATGCAGGACTCCTGGGTGCGATCTGCATTTCCCTGGCAAGCTCCTGGGCCTTTGGGGAGGTGTTCGGCTGGGCCCATTCACTGAATAATAAAATCAAAGAGGCCCCATGGTTCTATGCAAATTACTTTATAACGCTTATCAGTGCCGGACTGATCGTCTTAATCCCCGGAGCTCCGTTAATCTTGATTACGCTCTTTGTACAGGTCATCGCTGTGACCCTGCTGCCGGCAGCCCCATTTCTCATCCTGCTGCTGAACGACAGGAAAACCATGCCCTCTGCCCTTTGATATCTGCACGAAAAAGCTGCCGATTACCCCGATGATTCTTTTAACGGAAGTTTAATATTCCTGTAAAATTCGCTTAATCGCAGTTCTGTAAAGTATCCCATCAAAAAGATTTTCCCAAAAGCAGATTTCAGGCAAAAAAGGAGGGAGCGTTTATGTATCAGACACAGGAGCAATCGCTCATGTTAAGGAGTGGCCATTTCATCGTTAAACTGGCAGAACAGTACAGGGAACTGCAGGATGCACTCAGACTGCGCTTT
>JAJZPZ010000156.1 GCA_021847795.1 Nitrospirota bacterium | reverse complement strand
CGACAAACACCTTTCTCATTATCGGCCTCCCTTTGTCGCCCTATTCTGGATTTGGTTATATATTTCGTCCATGCATACGAGCAAACCCTGTCCCATATCAGTATAGTAATGTTTGACATATTTTTTTCCTATTTTAGGAATGAATGTATAAGGTGTAATCTTATAATGATCCATGGGATCCTCGGATTTCGGCGGAGTGAACTCTATTTCTATGTTCGTTTTTAATATCTCCTTAATCATGGTGAGCATGTCCACAACCTTCATCGGGTAGTGTCCCGTAAAAATAACGTGCTCATTCCTGAACTCATCGGAAAGGATCTCGACGCTCGCCTTGGCCGCATCAAACACGTTTATATACTCGCGCAATTCATTTCCGTCCCCGACATAAGTAATTTTCCCTTCCACCATCGCTTTTTTTATAAATGAGTAGACGCTATTTCTCTCATCCGCTCTCGTGCCGTAGAGTGTCCCATAGCGGAGGATTGTATAGTCCATTCCATATTGCCTCTGGTAATTCTCTATATAGTGCTCACATGCAAGCTTGCTGCACCGGTAAAACGATCCCGAATCACTGTAGACATATACTGTGCTTGCATAGATAAAGCGTTGTAGCTTTTCTTTTTTTGCCGCTTCCAGAAGAATAGTGTTACCCAGTATATTGTACTTTACCGTTTCAATAGGTTTCCTTGATGCTTCATTAATATCGGCAATGCCCGCAAAATTATACAATATATCCTTTCCTTCCACGGCATTTCTCACATGCTGCTCGTCGAGGATGTCGCCTATTATCATTTTCTGAGTGGGTTTCAGGAACTGAGACTCCCTTACATCGTATATCGTAACCTCATGTCCTGCCTCACTCAAAGCATCTGCTACATGGCTTCCAAGGAATCCTGCCCCCCCGAAGACTACTATGTTCATACCTCTCCTCTTCTCCATCCTTCCTTTTATAGTTCTGATGAGCTTATCTGCGAGTAGAGCAGACTCATAAATTTCTCTGGAACATCTGTTTTACGGTTCAAGTAAAAAAAGTCATTTATAATCCTTTCTGCCTCTTCAGAATGCCCCTTGTTATCATACAAGCCGTTTATGGTGCCCATTATAGCCTGTTGCAGTTCTTCAGCTGAACTCACGGTACTTACAAGCGGTGTCTCAATCCCCCGCAAGGGTGAAATATCAATAAACTCTGCGTTATTGACGTTAATGACCGTACAGCCCAAGGCAAGTGCTTCAACGGCTATACTCGATTCAGCGACTACGAGTATTTTGGCATCCGCCAAAAGCTGTTCAATAGGCTCGTATCGCACTGTGGCCCTGAGGTCGTCCTGAGATATTCCGGACAACGCAAGCGCTTTTTCCAGCTTCAGGAATGGATGCGGCTTTATCCAGACCTCTATTTCATCCAGCTCCCTCATCGCCTCGTATGCCAAAGAGAGCAGGGCACTGCTCCCCTCAGGGTTGATCGAGAGCCCGATCACAACGATATCCCCCTTTTCCCCTCTATGACTCTGGAGCGTTTGCTTCAGATGATTGAACCGTATTGCCTCGGCAATAGCCAGCCTGTCACTCTCCCAGCCACATCCGGCCAGATACGTATAGGGCCTGTTCCCGTTGCATATAATCCTGTCAGGCCGAGGAAGCCGGTACCTGTCGGAGCCATGAATTTCCTCTTTGTCATTGAAATAGAAAAGCTCCATCTTCGATACGCATGCATGCTGGTATCCAAATAATGCTGCTCTCCCTCCCTCTTTATTCCTTGCGCTGATCAAGGCCTTTTCCCAGGCATGCATTTCGCAATAATAAAGGCATTTTTGCGTTCCGGTCCTGTTCAGCATCGACTTGTATGCGTCGTAGTACATTAATCCCAGATATCCAACATATCCTGAAAATGAGGCATACCAGTCATCCCTGAACACCTCATAAAAGTTATAGTCCCCGAACGTATGCAGTCCTGCAATATCCTTTTCCGCGATGACGAATTTAAAGCCTGAAATGATCATGCGCAGCAGGTTTCTCAGCTGTGCCAGCACGGAAATAAACTCCTCGACAAAACAAATATCATACCCTTCTTGGCTGCACCGCGCCGCATAGTCGAGAGATTCCTTAAACGTGACGGCATTGTTATGGACACTCAAAAGCACCCAGGTAATTTTTCTGCCGGGAGATTCAATCGCCTCCTGCAGGTGATTAAAGTACCTGTTTTGAAATACCCCCTGCTTTGCGAGGGGCATATCGATATAGGGATAATATGAAATAATGGTTAAATCGTTTTCATTGCGCTTCAGGCGTTCAAGATCGCCGAACTTTTTTCGTATCCGCATTTTTCTCAGGGAATAATATGCTGCAAAATACAAAAGGAGCAGCAGGTGTTTGACATAGAACAGCGTGTGCAGCTCGGAAAACTTTTTTCTTATCCCTTTGTTCGCCTTTACCCTCAGTGATTGCATAGGCAGATGTTCTCTTTCGGCATACTTTTTCAGAGCTTTTTCCAGCTTGCCGCTGCTGCATCCATATACTACCCTCTCAATGCCCTCCTTCCTGACAGCCTCAACGATTGCATCGAGTTGAGCAAGCCGGTGAAAGGAATCCGTTTTGAGGGTGTTCTTTTCGGCAATAAGGCTGAACCACCATAACGTAGCATATTGATCAATAGCAAAGTATTCTTTTAAATTATTGCCCCAGCAATGAATCCGATGAGGCAAGGCAGCAATGAATTTGATATAGACATCCCTTATTCTTTCGGCAGCAGCATTGACCAGCCGTGCGGTCTGTATTATCTCTACTCGCGATACGTTATTGCCGATCATGCCTTCGATCATCCTGACATGGGTGATTTTTGCGGTCAGCGGGAATAAATACACCGTGTCTTCCGTATGAAGGGAAAGCGATGCCACCTGATCAGAAGTCAGGTGTTGGTCGAAAATAACGAGGGTTTTCACAGTATCGCAGAGCGGTCTGCATTCATTGGATGCGGCGTGAGGGTTACAGAAAGCCCTTTTAGACAGCTGGTCATCTTATAAAAAAGCTTCAAGTGGGAGTCTCAATTCAGCCGCCATTTCGTGAGGGTAGGGCTTTTCAGTTCCTTTTTTTATGTAAAAAACAGAAAAAATCAGCTTATCGTACAGAGTCACGGCCGTGGGTGAAGGACTTCCCCAATAGCCATACGCCCCTATCAGTGTGGGAGCAGGATCCAACTCGCTCAAGGCACTCATGGCCTCTTTAACATTGAAGACCACATAATTTGCCACTTCCGGATCTTCCTCCTCCCCCGAGAAGTTTACATATTGAAAACTCTTCTTAATATTATTAACGCCTTTCTCAGAAGTAAGCCGCAGGGATGATACAAAATATCCTCCCGGCCTGACCCGCTCCCAGCATGCCGAAATAATATCCTTCGTCTTGATATTCCAGTCGACGCAGCTCAAGGAAGCGACGACATCGTACTCCTCCTTTGACGCGCAGCAAACTATATCGCCTGCCGTAAAGCGGGTCGGTATCTGCAACCGTGTTTCACGGGATGCCCAGTCGATAGCATCCTTGTTGATGTCAATCCCTGTATAGGAGTTGAGCGGAAATTTGCAGCTCAGCGCCGCGCCGAGACCGCCGCACGCGCATCCCACGTCGAGCACGTCGCCCAGCAAACCCTTCTCATCCGCAATTTTCTGAAATACCCAGCGCTCGGAGGGGTAGAATTCATCCCACGTCCGCCTGTTGCTCCGGTAGTATTCGAGTATCTGCTTCGACTTGTATTCTATGTTCTTTTCACCCATGCAGAACCGCCCCCCCTCCTTTTGCAATAGCTCCTGTCCGGGCCCATCCCTCAATCCTCCCAGTCCATGTATCGGTCGGCGAACGCGGTGTCCTTCTCGAGCACGGCGCCCCAGAAGCCTTCGAAATCGGAATTTCTCCAGTACCACGCGAGCGCCCGGCCGATAACGGGAAGGCGGGCGGGGTATTGAAGATAAATCTCCTCACGGACTACTCCCCACCCGGAATGGAGCAGGAGCAGCGACCAGTCCCGGGGGTTCAGCTCGAAAACATGTTCGTCCTCGGCGTACACCTTTCCGGTCGCCCCGTTCCGCACATTATGAAGTCCCACTCTGCTCTCTCTTCTGTAAGGGACGGTGATCAGCATCCGCGAGCACCGGGATCTCTTCGACAGACGCCTGAAGAAAATCGCGGGGTTGTGCAGATGTTCCACCATCTCGAATGAAGTAAACAGGTCCACGGACCGGTCGGCTCCCAAGTCCAGCTCCTCTGCGCGGCAGAGCAGCGCCTTCTGCCCCTTCGCCTTTATTTTCTCGACGGCCCTTGGATCGAGGTTTATACTTATTGCGTCGATATCATATCTGCCCTGTGTCAGCCCCTGCAGGTATTTCATATGAGTCCCGGCAGAGTCGCCGATATCGACCACGGTCAGCGTCCCTTCGGGAAGGGAATCCAGTAATCCGAGCATCAATGAGCACTGAAAGGCATGCATTCCCCGGAGCTTAAATTCCGCATAGTCGTTGTATGCTTCTTTCCCGCTCGAATACTGTTCCGACAAATCCGGCTGGATCTCTCTCAACTTTTTTATCAACTCGCCGTACCCTTTCTCAGCAACAGCCATTCCGACCGACCACATGCCCAATTTCTCGTGGAACTTTCTCTTATCCACCCCAACCAGTGTCAGCAAGCTCCATGCGAGATGCCTTATCGTCTCAGTCATTTCGTTCTTTCCAAATCCTTATGAAATTTTCCAGGAACTTATCCATTGCGGCCTCATCGGCAATAGTAACCCTTATATACTCCTTCAGGAAAGGCTGCCCGAACCCTCCATTCACCAGGATGCGCGCGTCGGCAAGACGCCTCATGATCTCTTCCCCCCTATTGTAACAGCGGATAAGAATGAAATTTGCCGCTCCGGCCCGATATTCGATGCCTTCGGCAGAAAGCCTTTCGATCAGGCGTCGCTTCCCCTCGTTTACCGATTCTATAAGGGACTTGATGATGAATGGTTGATCCAGAATCTTCTCGGCAAGCGACACCGCAAACCCGTTGACGTCATAGGTAGGTTTGACTTTCTTGAGATTCTCTATGATCTCCGGACAGGCGGCGGCATACCCGAGCCGGGCGGACGCTATACTGCAGAGCTTCGAAAAGGTCCTCAATACGATGAGATTGTCGAACTCTTTCACCCGCTCTATGAGAGTCTCGGGGTAAAAGTAAAAATACGCCTCATCAATAACCGCAAGGACGTCGTTCCGAGCGGACTTATCAATCAGTTCCAACAGCCTTTCCTCTTTCTCAACGCTTCCGGTCGGATTATTGGGATTGACAACAACGATCATCTTTATATCCCGTGAAACCCTCCGAAGCAGCTCGTCCGTCGGAGGCGACATATCCCGGTTATATTCGATCATGACCGGCTCCGCATCGAACATCCTGCAGTACACAGGATACATGGCGAACGTGGGCGCCGTCAGCAGGACCTTGTCTCCTTGAGAAATATAGACGTCGAAGATATATTTGATCGCGGCATCCGAGCCGTTCGACAGGCAAATATTGCCGTATTCCAGGTTGGTGTGGGCGGCTATCTTTTCAGTGAGCGCTTTGTATTCGGGATAAGAGGATAGAAAAGCAGGATCGGCTTCCGCAAGGGCCTCTCTTACGAAATATTCCGGCAGTCCCTGGACCCCCTCGTTCATGTCGAGTCGCAGATAGCCCTTTCTGGACTTTATGTCCGGGGATGTCCTCTGTAGCCCTTTCAAGTACGCCTTCACCAAGGGCATGAGCGCTTACCTCTCCATATCCTTCAGAAAGACGGTGATCCCCGTCTCGCAAGCTCTCCTGCTCGCTTCAAGAGCAGCAATCGATCGCAACCCGTCCTCTGCGGAGCAGAGCGACTTTTTACCTGAGACGACCGCCCGGTAAAAATCACCCAGTATATATTCATCGGAAATGTTGTATTGACCTGCGATGGAAGCGTCCTCAACTCCTTTCGTCAGGTCAACTTTCTCCTGACTGCCGCGCGGGAAGAACCAGAGCGGCGGCTCCAGCCACGGGCTCTCGTTGAACAAGGTCCCCTTCTCTCCCTCTATCACGAGGGACTCCTGGAAGAGCGCGTTGTTCATGGACGAAACGGTTCCCGAATACATCACAGGCGTCCCGTTCCCGGTTTTAAGGAACAAGCTGACCCCGGTATCGGATTTATACAGGCTCCAGGGCGGTTTAAAGGAGTGTCCGCTTACACTCTCATACTCATCACGCAGGATGTAGCGGAAGAGATCGAGATGGTGTATTCCCATCGCATAGAGCAGCGGATACGGCTCCTCGAATATGTAAGGCGGATAATTAGGGTTCTCCCTGTTCCTTACGTAACGGAACATAATATGGCCGATCCGGCCTATCAATCCGCTCTGTATGGAATCGTGGAGCGCAAGGCCGACGCTCTTCGAGCGCCAGTTTTGCACCACGGCCGCAACAATGCCTTTCTGCTCTATCGCTTCGACAAGCTGTTTTCCCTCTTTCAGGTTATTCACAAAAGGTTTTTCGATGAGTATGTGGAGCCCCTTCCGAACAGCCTTGGCGACCGTATCCGCGTGGTACTCGGCAGGATTGCTCACCAGTATCGCATCGCATTGCACTTCCTCAAGCATTTGATCGAGATCCCCATACGTCTGCGTTTCGGCAAGATACCCTCTCTCCACAATGCGTTTACGAGCGTCTTCAGAGATATCGTGAGCGGCAACCAATTCAAATTGCTCCGATCTCCTTATCAATTCCACCCATCCCAGCCAGTTTGAACCTTCGGGTCTTTTGGGGAGTGCCCGGTTGCCGATACCTGATATCATTATTTTCAGTTTTTTCATTTGTCCTCCCCGCCTCGTCTGCTCCGATGGCCTACGCTACACCAGATCCTGTCGCCATAGCCGTTCTGTTTCAAAAAAGCCTGATAGCTGTGATTAAACATATCCCATAGCTCCTTCCAGGCATCCGCGGGGGCATCATCCGAAAGTTGGATGTCAGGCAACCCGCTCCTTGCTGCAAGCGTGTCGCTCGGAGTGCGACGGTAAGCCCAGTTTACATGATTTGCCAGAGGGTATTCCTGGATGGTTTCTATTTCACCTGCCAAGCCTACCTCATCAAACAGCATCTCTATTGTCCTCGGATTATAGTAAAAAAGATGCTCGATGCAGTAGTAAAAACTTCTGAACTCGGGGATATCATAAAAATTGACCAAAGCATCCTGAATATTAGGGACGAGAATAATAAGTTTGCCGTTCGGCTTAAGAAACCGTTTTATTGAATTCAGGAATGCCTTTGGCTCGGCAATATGCTCCAATACATAAATCATAGTAATATAATCAAATGTTCCTTCAGAAAACCTTTCCTGGAGCGGCTGATCGGACACGTCGAGCTTGAGCACATTTTTACAAAACTCAACTTCCTGCCTGTTCAAGTCGTGGCCGTACATCTTTTTTGTCTTATGCTTCACCATCTCGATAAAATGCCCTGTAGAACAGCCAATATCTAGTACCGTTTCATTGCCGTTGAGCATTTGCAAAAATTTTTGAGCCCACGGGTGGGTCGCTTTTTTCATCTTCTCAAAATAAGCCTGCGGATTGAGCGCAGCAGGCTCTACATGGGTAATATAGGTCTGATGATATTCCTTCTCGTAGAAATCCTTCGGAAAAGCAAAAGACTGCTGGTTTAGAAAAGTAAGGGTGCAATCTGTGCACTTATAGACATCGGCATTATTGCCAAACCTGACTTTATTTGCCAGTAATTCCAGATTCCTGCTTTCACATAATGGACACATATTATTACTCTTCAACATTCTGTCTCCCTTTCTCAAAAATTGCCATTTTGTTGAGACCCGTCTGCAAATCGACCTCTGGCATCCAGTGTAAATCCTCTTTAATCCGCCGTATGTCAGCTACAACACCGAATTGGTCTCCGGGAGTACCGTCGCCATAGGTTATCGGGTAATCACTTACCCCAAAGGCATGTATAAGTCCATTCAGGATATCTTTAACTTTTGTTTTCTCTCCTCTTGCAACATTGTATATTTTACCCGAAGCAGTCGGAGACTCCATGGCAGTTATGCATGCGTTCACCACATC
>JAJZPZ010000155.1 GCA_021847795.1 Nitrospirota bacterium | reverse complement strand
GCTGCATAGTGCGTAACTCGTGTTAATAAAATCACTTGGTTTTCCCAATATTTCGATGCCGTCACTCCTGAACCACTGCCTGCTGACATGGCCGGCTTGTTTAAGTTGCGGGTCGGGGACTGGAGAGTGGTTTATGAAATATGGAAGGATGTGAGCATTATCAGGGCCGTTGGGCATAGAAGAGAGATATACAAATTGTGAGATTCCCGCCTCCGGATAAGAATTAAGTGAGGTGTCCCCGGAACCCGAGAGAGCGTGAAGTGCTCGACGGCGTCGCACGCGGCCTTTCCGAGAGGAAACTGGCCGCTACCTTGTCCCTGAGCGTGCATACAGTACATACCCACATAAAAAAAATATACCGCAAGCTCCATGCCGGAACGAAAACAGAAGCTATCATGAAGGCCAAGTCAAAAGGGATTATCTAAAACAGGGCCCGGGCTACAATCTTCCCGAGCGGATTATGGAGATTATGAGCCAGAGGCCGAGGAGGAAGGCAAACAGAAAGGCGCTGAGCCCGAGGAGCGAAAAGCCGAAGATGACCGGGCCTGCCCCGGTTGCATGCAGGATGGCGGAGCTTATGATGGTGGAACTCACGATCATGGCAAAGGCTATCCTGTTGCTGGCCTTGTCCATGTCCTTGATGAATTCAGGGAGATTGACATGGTACATCTTTACCTGTATGTCGTCCTTCAACGCCTTTTTTATCAGCTGCTTGACCTGCCGCGGGAAAAGGAACGCAAAATCGCTGATCTCCATGATATTTTCTTTCGCGTTTTCGTAAAGCCTCGAGGGGCTGACCTTTTCCTTTATCAGTTTTGAAGCATACGGCTCGGCAGCGGAAACAAAGTCAAAGTCAGGGTCGAGCTGGCGGCCGATATTGTCGAGGATCAGCATGGCCTTGTTGATCATCAGGAGGTCCGAGGGGATCCTCAGGTTGTGCTTGATCGCAAGGTGGGTGATGGTATCCAGGTACCTGGCAAAGTTGATCTCCTTCAGGGTAAGCCCGTAGAGGGGCTCCAGAAAGTCCGTGAGATCCGCTTTGAACTCTCTTCTGAAGGCATGGAGGTCTATATGCTCGGGGACAATGCCGAGTTCGATGTACTGGTCAATAAGCCTGTCGAAGTCCTTCCGGATAAGGGCAAGGAAGGTATTCGCCATGATGTCCTTCAGGTCATCCGATACCCTCCCGACAATGCCGAAATCGAGAAAAGCGATCATGCCCTCGTGCATAACAAGGAGATTCCCGGGGTGTGGGTCCGCGTGGAAAAAGCCGTCTTCAAGTATCTGCTTGAAAAAGGCATCGATGCCGACCTTTGCCAGCCGCTCCCTGTCCAGGCCCGCCTCCCTGATCGCCTGAATATCATCGATCCGTATCCCCTTTATCCTCTCCATGACAATGATTTTTTCCGTCACGAATTCCGCGTTCACTTTCGGGAAATATACGTCGGGATTATGCTCGAAGTTCCTCCTGAACCGGCTGCAGTTCCTAGCCTCCTCCTCGAAATCCAGTTCCCTCCTGATGGTCCTTGAAAATTCGTCGACTATGCCCAGGGGATTGAAAAACCTGCTTTCAGGCACGTACTTGTCAAGGAGCCGTGCGAGACTGAAGAGGATACTGATGTCCGACTCGATGTGTCCCTTGATACCGGGCCTCTGCACCTTTACCATGACTTCGGAGCCGTCGAGAAGCGTTGCCCGGTGGACCTGGGCTATGGATGCGGCAGCTACCGGCGTCTCATCGAAGGAGCTGAAGATTTCCCCGAGGGTCAGCTTTATTTCCTCCTCCACGATGAGCTTTGCATCCTGCGCAGGAAAGGGGGGGACATCGTCCTGGAGCTTTTTCAATTCTTCGGCATACTGCAGTGTTATAAGGTCCGGCCTCGAAGAAAGGACCTGGGCCAGTTTTATGAAAGTCGGGCCGAGTTCGGCAAAAGCCATCCTGAGCCTTTCGGGAACAGAGGGGCTTTTCAGGGGGGGCCAGATCCCGAAAGACTTTATCCTTTTCTTAAAGGGGATATACCTTCCGAGATTTATCTGTTCTATGATCTGGCCGAATCCGTGCTTGAGGAATACGTTTATTATCTGCTGCAGTCTTCTCGCTGACTTGTATGTACGGGTAAGCCTTAAAATATCCACGATAAAGTAGCTATAGAGCCACAGCGTTTCTTGCGTTACGGAGCAGAGAGCTTATTTTCATCGTACTCACAACGCGGCAAACGCGATAGACGCTGCAACCATCACTCCTCTTTCCCTTCTTCTTCGACAACTCCCTCCAGCTTCTTTAACCGCGCGGCGAGATTATTGAGCTTCTTGTTCAGTTTCTCTATATCTTCCCTTGTAGGGATGTTCATTTTCTCAAGGGTCTTCGACATGATGTCCGAAATGCTCTTGTTCCATTCGGACGAGCTTTTATCAACCTTCTCGGACCACTCCTTTACAAGCTTTGCCCCCTGGGACTCGCTCAGTTCGCCCTTCTTGACCAGCTCGTCTATAAACTCCCTCACCTTTTCCTGAACTCCGAACCCTGCCATAAGGGCGCTCTTCATAACATCGAATACCGTCATAAACACCTCCGCGCGAACTCGTAACGGGTAATGCGTAATGCGTGATGAGTAAAATACTTAAAGCTCATTACGCATTACTGATTACGCATTACTATTTTTTTAACTATATCATATACAGACTCAAGGGCTTTGTCCAGCTTTCCGTAGTCTTCGAGGTTCGCAATGCCGCCCTGTGCCATTTCAGCTTTACCGCCGCCCCTGCCCCCGGTCAGGGAAGCGATCTGCTTCAATATCCCCCCGGCATTGAACTCTTTGGTAAGGTCTTTGGTAACCATGGCGAGCATGGATACCTGCCCGTCCTTTCCCGACGCAAGGACAACGATTCCCGAATTCAGCCTGTCCCTCACATTATCGGCAAATACCCTCAGGTCTTTCTGCTCCAGGCCTTCCACACGGGAGGAAAGGACCTTTATGCCCTGGATATCCTGTACCTTGTCCATAATTGCGGATGAGTTCCGGGAAGCTGCGCTGGCCTTCAGGCCCTCGATTTCCTTGTCACGCTCTTTCATCTCGACAAGGAGCCTTTCGACCCTTTCAGAGGGCTTGTCCGTCTTCAGTACCTCCGCTATCTTCCGGAGTTCACTGCTCCTCTGCTTAAAATAGTCGAGTGCGGCCTTGCCGGTAAAGGCCTCTATCCTCCTGATACCTGAAGCGACACTGCCTTCGGAAATGACCGCCACCAGCCCGATATCGCCGGTTGAAGCGCAATGCGCGCCCCCGCACAGTTCCGCGCTGAAACCGGGCACCCGCACTGTCCTTACCCTGTCCCCGTATTTCTCGCCGAAAAGCGCGGTGACTCCGGCTTTCAGGGCTTCCTGAATATCAGTGACCTCGGTTTCCACGGGAATGTTCTCAAGCACCTTTTCATTGATCATGTCCTCTATATTCTCCAGCTCCTGCTTGTCCAGGGAATAAAAATGGGTAAAATCGAAACGCAGCCTGTCGGGAGATACATAAGAGCCTGCCTGCTTCACGTGCTCTCCGAGGATCAACCGTAAAGCTGCATGGAGCAGGTGGGTCGCCGTATGGTTCCTTGCGACGGACATCCTCCTTTTCTTATCAACAACGCATTTCACTTTCTCCCAGACCCGCAGATCGCCGCTTTTGATCTTTACCACATGGGAATGCAGTCCGACCTCTTTCTTTGTGTCAAGGACATCGGCCTCTGTGCCGTTGCTGTAAATAATCCCGGTATCTCCTACCTGTCCGCCCGATTCCCCGTAAAAGGGCGTCTTGTCGAGAAACAGTTCGACTTCTTCGCCTTCTTTCGCCTCTGTCACCACCCTACCCTCTTTCAGTATGGCCTTGATGACGGCCTCAGCCTCAAGGGAATCATACCCGACAAACCGGGTATCACCTATCTCCGATGAAAGCTCGCGGTAAACCGATGCAATGGCTTCGTCCTCGCCGACCCACGATGCCCGCGCGCGCTCCCTCTGCACTTCCATTTCCTTCTGGAAGCCGTCCTCGTCTACGAGCAGGTGATTATCCATCGCAATGTCACGCGCAAGGTCCAGGGGGAAACCGTAAGTGTCGTAAAGCTTGAAGAGTTCATCGCCGGGGATGACCTGAGCGCCTGCTTTCTTCAGCTTGCCGATCAGGTCATCGAGCAGCCGCATCCCCTGCTCAAGCGTTTTCGTAAAGCGCTCCTCCTCGAACATAAGGACCTTCGATGCCCTGTCCTGTTCCTGCGCCAGTTCAGGGTAGGCACTGCCCATAGCGTCAACAACAGAGCCCATCAGCTTGTGCAGGACAGCCCCATGGAGCCCCAGCAGTTTCGCATGCCGGGATGCCCTCCTGATGATGCGCCGCAAAACATAGCCCCTGCCCTCATTGGAAGGCATGAGCCCGTCGGAGAGCAGGAAGGCCGAAGACCGCAGGTGGTCTGCTATCACCCTGATGGAAATATCGCTTTCAGGGCCGCTGCCGTACGCCACCCCCGATGCCGCCGCAATGGCGGAAATGATCGGGGCGAACAGGTCCGTATCGAAGTTGTTTCTCTTCCCTTGCAAGACCGCTGTCATACGCTCCAGACCCATACCGGTATCTATGCTAGGCTTTGGCAGGGGCGTCAGGTTGCCGGACTCGTCCCGGTTGAACTGCATGAAGACAAGGTTCCACAATTCCAGGTACCTGTCGCAGTCGCATCCGACTTTGCAGTCGGGTTTGCCGCACCCCGTTTCCTCTCCCTGGTCAATGAGGATTTCTGAGCATGGGCCGCAGGGCCCGGTGTCTCCCATCTGCCAGAAGTTGTCCTTTGCCCCGAGCCTGACTATCCGTTCCGCCGGAATCCCGGTAAGCTCCTGCCATAATTTTTCGGCCTCGTCATCGTCTTCATAGACAGTGGCCCAGAGCTTGTCCTTCGGCAATTTATATCCTTCGGTAAGAAGCTCCCAGGCAAAAAGAATCGCGTCCCTTTTAAAATAATCGCCGAAGGAGAAGTTGCCGAGCATCTCAAAAAATGTGTGGTGCCGTGCAGTGTGCCCGACATTTTCGAGGTCGCTGTGCTTCCCCCCCGCTCTCATGCATTTCTGGCACGAAACAGCCCTGACATAAGGGCGCTTCTCTTCACCGAGGAAAACGGACTTGAACTGGACCATGCCCGCATTGGTGAAGAGCAGTGTCGGATCATGGCGCGGGATGAGAGATGAACTGCCGATTTTTTCGTGTCCTTTGGATCTGAAAAAATCCAGAAATAAACTCCTTACCTCAGAACTCTTCATTGTCTCTCCTACTTTACCTTTCCCGGCTCTGAACTGATGATGTACACCAGCTTTCCGTCAATAAAGGTAAGCCTGGTTTTGAATACCCCGGCCATTGTAGCATATATCCATTCCTCTTTCTGTTTGCCGTCTTCCGGCTCAGCAGTGACCACCGAGCTGGGAGGGCCCCACGCATACCTCACCTGCTGGGGGGTCATGCCGGGCATGACCTCGCCTTTGATGATCTTTTCCTGCACATCCAGGGGATAGTCCTTTATCTCATCATGGGTATATCTCGCATAAGAAGCACAACCGCTTAAAAGCAATGACGCCATAAATAAAACCGTACAAACAGCCGAACCGACTCTCATTCCGCTTCCTCCTTAAAGTTTAGTGACTTGATCACAGTCCTTACCGTTTCAGGAGAGAACCCCCTCCTTTCAAGCAGCCCCCATAATCTCCTTTTGATGACCTGTTCATCGCACTCTTTCATATGCCTTAATCTTTTTTCAACAAGCCTTTTTGCCGTATCCGTGTCCTCTTCATCCCTGCCGGAGAACAGGGCCGCAATATCTGCCGGGACACCCCTCCTGAGCAGGTAGCTCCTGATGCCCCTTTTCCCCAGATGCTTTCTCTCGACGGCATCCCTCTTCAGGTCCCCGGCAAGCTTTCTGTCATTGATAAACCCCTTTTCTTCGAGGTAAACAACAGCGCTTTCAGCCACATCCCCGGAAAAGCCTTTTCTCGTCAACTTATCGTGCATCTCTTTCCGGCTCCTGTCCCGGTAGCCGAGCAGCCTGAATGCATATTGTAAAGCACTTTTGAGATTATCCTCAAGAATTCTCATATCCATAAACGTACCAGTGCCGGTGTCGGATAAGGGTATTTTTTCCCAACACCGGCACCGGCGCTTATGCTGCAGGAACGGGATTACTTCCCGTTGCTTTTCGGTGTACCGGCGGCCTCTGCCTTGAGGTCGTATGCCTCCATGATCTTCCGCTCTATCTCTGCCGCAATATCCGGATTGCTCTTGAGGTACTCCCGCGCATTCTCGCGGCCCTGGCCGATCCGGTTGCCGCCGTAGCTGTACCAGGCGCCCGACTTTTCGACAATGCCTTTGTCCACTCCGAGGTCAACGATCTCACCGACCTTTGAAATGCCTTCGTTGAAATAGATGTCGAACTCAGCCTGCCTGAAAGGCGGCGCAACCTTGTTCTTGACGATCTTCACCCTCACCCTTCCACCGATCGCTTCCTGTCCGTCTTTGAGGTTGTCTATTTTCCTGATATCAAGCCTCATTGAGGCATAGAACTTGAGGGCATTTCCCCCGGTGGTCGTTTCAGGATTGCCGAACATGACGCCGATCTTCATGCGGATCTGGTTGATAAAGATCAGCGTGGTCATGGATTTGGAAATAGCAGCGGTAAGCTTCCTCATTGCCTGGCTCATCAGTCTTGCCTGAAGGCCCGGCAGCGAGTCACCCATATCACCTTCTATTTCCGCCTTCGGCACTAAGGCAGCAACGGAGTCAACAACAATGACATCGACAGCGCCGCTCCTGACAAGGGTCTCGGCCACCTCAAGGGCCTGTTCTCCCGTGTCCGGCTGGGACACCAGAAGGTCTTCGGTGTTTACCCCGATCTTCGATGCGTAATTGACATCAAGCGCATGCTCGGCATCGATAAATGCGGCAACGCCTCCCGTCTTCTGGGCCTGTGCAATGGCATTCAAGGCAAGAGTTGTCTTTCCCGACGACTCAGGCCCGTAAATCTCGATCACCCTGCCCCTCGGGAAACCGCCGATCCCTGTTGCGATATCAAGGGTCAGCGACCCGGTAGGTATGGCCTGTATGCCCTCGGCAACGTCGGCTGCCCCAAGGCGCATAATCGAGCCTTTGCCGAAATTCTTTTCGATCTGGGAAATAGCCATCTCCAGGGCCTTGATCTTATCTTTGTTCATTTCTTTGCTCATTCAACTGCCTCCTTTATGCGTTACAGCGTTTACCGCGCTGAAGGTTATAGAGTTCCGCCATACGCTATAACGTGTTCTTTAGTTTAAATCCGGCCACTTTTGTATATTCCGCCCCGGATGGTTTCAGGTCGCTCCTCATGAGCAGAATTTCCTCAATATTTATAGTACCAAAAAAGGTGTCCTTAAATGTTGCCAAATCCTTCATAACCCGGTCAATTCCCCTCCTGTCCTTCACCCTGCCGATGGTAAGGTGAGGAGAGAACCTTCGTTCCTCTCTCTCAAAGCCGAGCCTGTGCATTGCCTCATCAATGTCAGAGGCAAGGCGCCCCATTTCCCCGGGTTCCTCCATGCCTGCCCAAACGACATTGGGGCGCGTAGGGCCCGGGAATGCACCTGTGCCCCGGACGCTCGCAGAAAAGGGCTGATATACGGCACAGATATCCGAAAGCGCCTTTTCTATTTGCGAAAGCATATCATCCCGCACCGTGCCGAGGAACTTCAGCGTGACATGGAGGCCCTCTGTCGGCACCCAGCGCATCCCTTTCAAAGGGTCCCTTACCTTGCCGATGACCTCGCTTATCGCCCTTTTTACCTCTCCGGGGACATCAATTGCAATAAAGCATCTCATAGTTCAAGTCCTAAATTCCAGGATCTAAACCCCAAACAAATTCAAATGCCCCGAATCCAAAACGTTTTGGACATTTGAGTTTGGAATTTCTGATTTTATTTCGGATTTAGATATTCGTATTTAGAGTCTCTCCTTTCAGATATGGGCTATTACCTGTAATATTACATTTGTGGCGACCCCTGCCAGGACATCATCAAGCATTATTCCCAGCCCGCCGTTCAGCGCCCTCTCAACATTTCTGATCGGCGAGGGTTTTAGAATATCGAAGAACCTGAATAAAAAGAAGGCTGCGATGAGATAACCGGCAGTCAGCGGGAGAAAGAGCACTGATACGAGATAGATC
>JAJZPZ010000154.1 GCA_021847795.1 Nitrospirota bacterium | reverse complement strand
GCTTCAGTAAGGCTGAAATCGCTGGATTCCGGGTCAAGCCCGTAATGACAACCAAAGATTCTCGTGGCTTCTCTATTCGCAAATGCTGTCCAATAAATCTATTTTGGACAAGTCTGAATTTAAATATTGTTTAGGATTTCGTGCTTAGTGCTTAGAGTTTATCCTTTCCCTTATGCCACAACCTTTTTCTTCTGAATGACATACCCCCTGGTGCTGATGACGATCTCTTCAACAGGGATATGCTTACCGGCAACGGCCATGCCCCTTTGCACGATCACCGGGAGCTTGGAGCAGCAGGGGACCTCCATGATCAGCACCGTCACGCTCTTGATATCAGCTGCACTGAAGATATCTGCAAACTTCCGGATATATGCATCGGCATCATCGAATTTAGGGCAACCCAGCATGATCACCTTGTCCTTGAGAAACTCGGCATGAAAATCCGGATAGGCGACGGGGGTGCAATCCGCTGCGACGAGGAGGTTCGCTCCCTTAAGAAAGGGCGCTGTGGGCGGGACCAGCCTGATCTGCACAGGCCAGTGCGTCAACTCTGAGGTCGAGCTTGCCTGTGCAACGGGACTGTTCGCCTGCTCGCACGGTGAATTGCCGAACATCTGCAAGCGGCCTGAAGGGCATCCGCCGTGGAATTGCGGCGCCGTTTCTTTTTTTCCGGTTGTTTCCTTTTCTTTCAGGTATTGGTGGACAGCTGCCTCATCGAATTCTGCGGCTTCACGTTCGGTGATCTTAATCGCGCCCTGAGGACATCCCCCGAGGCATGCTCCCAGGCCGTCGCAATATATTTCGGAAACCAGGCGCGCCTTGCCGTCTATGACCTTAAGCGCCCCTTCTGCGCACGAAGGCACGCACTCTCCGCATCCATTGCAAAGTTCCTCGTTGATCTCAACTATCTTTCTCATTGTTTTCATGGTCCTCATCCTCCTGTTACTTTAATTATACGTTACGATTGCCATCCTCATCTATCGCGCCTGCTGCGGCTTTGCGTTAATTCTATTCTAGCAGGGAAGGGTGGAGTGCGCTTTGACTTAGATCAAAAAAGAAGAAAAAATAAGCCTTTGAAATTGCGGGGAAAGACATCGACCCGCCCGCAGGTCGGATACTTCTATAAACTCTGCTTATAACAGGCGCTCCCGTGCATTGAAATTTCCTTTATTATATGGTCTTAGTTTTGTAAAATAGCAGTATGATGATTTCAAATCTTTCTTATGGAGAGTTTTTATGGACACTATACATAACGGCACTGCGGACGGACAATTAAGATCGACTATCGGACTCGAACTGCGTGTTCAGGATGTGATGACCCGGGACGTTATCTCCATCCTGAAATACGAGAGCATCATGTGTGTGGCGAATATCTTATCGAAAAAGAATATAAGCGGGCTCCCGGTGGTGGACAGGGAAAAGCGGGTGATCGGTATCATCACCCAGGCCGACATCCTTTCTATGGTGGGAGTGAGGAAAGAGAACACGTTCAAGGACCTGCTGAAGCACATGCTGGGGGAGCCGCTTCCCGAGCGCAAGATCGGGGATATTGTAGGAGACATCATGGTCTCCCCGGCAGTTACCATTAAGGCCAACCTGAATATCGCCGAAGCCACAAAAATCATGGATGAAAAGAAGATCAGAAGACTGCCTGTTGTAGATGACAAGGACGTGCTCCTCGGAATCATATCGAGGGCGGACATCCTTAAGGCCGTGATCAAGAAATTGCAGTGGCACTCCCCGGATTGCCACCATTGATCGCCTGTTCAACAAGGCATTGCTGAAACCACCTATGGGCATTGTTGATCTTGTGTCGGAGATCCCGCTTTTCCACGGCCTTCACGGGGAGCAGCTTGAGGAAGTGGTCGATATTGTGGCGGACCAGACATTCGGCAGGGGGCAACCCGTGTTTTCCGAGGGGGAGGAGGCTGCCGGCTTCTATGTCGTCGTCTCCGGGCGGGTAAAGATTTTTAAGCTCTCTTCGGAAGGAAAGGAGCAGATACTCCATTTTGCGGAGCCGGGAGAATCCTTCGGGGAAGTCCCGATGTTCGCAGGCGGGCGTTTTCCCGCCCATGCCGAATCCATCGAGAAGAGCCGCATCTTTTTCTTCCCTCGTGCGGTATTCCTGGAGCTTATAGAAAAAGACCCCTCCCTTGCCATGAATATGCTGGCAGAACTCTCCATGCGCCTGAGGCGCTTTACGCGGCTTGTTGAAGAGCTGTCTCTCAAAGAAGTCCCAGGCAGGCTGGCTGCTTACCTTCTCTACCTGAACGGCCGTGGGGACGGTTCAGGAGATCTGGAGTTGGATATTACCAAAGGCCAGCTGGCCGGCCTTTTGGGGACCATCCCGGAAACCATCTCCCGGATCCTCGGAAAGATGAGCAGCCTGGGATTTATCAGGGTCCGGGGCCGAAGGATCACCCTGCTGGACAGGCAATCCCTCGAAGACCTTTCCGCCGGCGGAAAATTCATTATTTAGCACGCAACCGTTGCATGCAAGCACAATAAATGTCCCTTAAAAAATCCCTCCATGGATTGATTTATCTGTAATGCCTGCCCCTGCCGGCTCACACCCGCGTTCGTCGTCCAAAGATAAGCGATACGAGAAACAGGACAAGAAAGATAATGAACAACACTTTTGCGATCCATGCTGCCGTGCCTGCAATCCCGGCAAAGCCGAAAATGCCGGCGATAATCGCTATCACCAGGAATATAATGGCCCATGATAACATTTTCCTCACCTCCTGGATGGTTTTTGGGCGCCTGTCCCTGCGGGTTGTCGGCTGCCCCGGCGTTTGTTGCGGAGCCTGCAGCCCTCTTTGATGAAATAAACGGACCGTGCCCGGATAAAGGGAGTGGATGTGCTCTCCCGGGAAGTTTATTGCGGCTGCAGCGCAGATCGTTCCGGGTGGTCTTCCATAACTGTGTCAGGTGTTTTCGGTTATTAAGAGATTGGTTTGATTTCCGGGTGAAGGCGCAGGTGGAATGTGTAGAACCGGACTGAACTGTTGCCTGTTCTTTTGCTGCTTCTCCTTGCTCAATTTATAACAAATGATCTAAGTACAGTCAAGAAGAAGGTCCCCCCTGGTCCGCACAGGCACGGTAGTAGTCTCCATGCCCCGGGAACACGCGGAGGGACCTGCCGTGCTGCTGCAGGTCCTTCCCGAGAGCTGCTATGATTTCCTTCAGGGCCGATGCTTCCTCTTTGAATATCCGGCTGTCGCTGTTAGGGCTGACCAGAAGGTATTTGTAAATCCCCAGATTGTTCTTTTCCTCCGAGGAGAGGCTTTTGACATTGATAAGGTAGTCGGAAGTGAAGAAGAGCCCCAGGGACGTGTTGAGGAAAAAAACATGGCCGGGTATATGGCCCCCATGGCTTTCCAGCACCAGGAATTCAAGGGGGCCGATGGAAAAAGTGTCGATCACGGGGAAAGGCCCTACTTCCCCTGCTACAGATACAGAGAAGTACCGGGCCTTCTCGGGGAATTTGCAATCGGTGAACCTGTTTACCAGCCTGGAATAGTATTTGTTCAGGGTCAGCAGCTTTCCTGAAGTCCCGTGGGCCCGGTTGCCGTCCCGCACGATCCCCCGGCCTGCCGGGTGAATGAAGATTTCCGTGCCGAATTCTTTTTCAAAGAAACCTGCTGTGCCTATGTGGTCTGCATCGCAATGGGTCACGAATATCCTGCGTACCTGTGCGGGGTCCATTCCCCTGCGCAGGAGCAGCGCCTTGATGTCCCTGTAGTAAACGCCGTAACCGGCATCGATCAGGGTTATCTCCTCTCCGTGCCGGAAGACATAAACATTCTCACTGGTCGGCATCCTGAGGCTGTAAAGCCGGACCTGACTGCCTAAATCAAGGGGGGGCAGTTCTCCTGCGGAGAAATTTTCGCCAAGCTTGCTCCTGGACATTGAGGCCAGGGCCAGTACCTTTTCAAAAACATCGGACGTCTCCAGGTTGTTCCCCGCCTCTGAATAAAACTTCACAAGGTCGGCATGCAGTTCCTGGGAGGAATCAACAAGCTCTTTTACCGCTTTCCGGTCCTTTTCAGCAAGCAGCTTGCTCAGGCGCAGGAAGAATTTCTCCACCAGCTTCAGCCCGATGATGTGCTGCACCTCTTTCTCGTCGGAACCCCGGTAAACAACTCTGTAGTTATACCCTTTCCTGTTAAGGGCGTCCAGAAGCCTGTCGATCTCTTCAGTGCCCTGTGCAGACAGGGCCACATCTGCTGATTCGGGGTCGATATCCTCGTCATAGAACATGTAAATGATATTGGCATGGTGGATTGTGAGGAGCCCGGCGAAGGCCGCCAGGGAGCCTGGCCTGTTGAGGAGCCCCACCCGGATTTCAAAAATGCTCTCGGGGTCGGTTATCTGCACTTCATCTTTGAGAACCCGGGCCTTTGCAAAGGAATATTGCCCCTTTGCCAGGGATTCGGCAAGGGCATCAAGGTCAGACTTGCAGGGCGCCTGGACTTCGACCACCACACGGCTGCTGTCCTGGGCGCGGTCATAATGGAAGAAGTTGATGTTTCCCCTGCAGTGGGCTATAAGGGAGGAAAGGGCGGCGAGGGAGCCCGGGCGGTCCTTGAGGAAAACGCGGAATTTCACGAGCAGGTCGGCTTCCGTATTTTTGCCGCGCTCTGACCCGTATGTTTTTATCCTCCGGTATGCCTTTATCGGCAGAGACATCCTCTCTATTTTATTTCTTCCCATGGTTTCGGTCTCCCTTCCTTATGAGCAGCGTTGCCCTGTGCGTGCTCATCCGGTTATTATCCTGCCGTCTTCCATTACCATCAGGCAGTCTGCGAGCTTTTCTGCCTGTCCCCTGTCGTGTGTGGCAATAACGATAATTGAGCTGCTCTTTTTCTTCAGGTTCAGGATTATTTCTTCGATGGCTTCCGTGGCGCCCCGGTCGACGGATGCGGTAGGCTCATCGAGAAAAAGGATCTCAGGCCCTATGGCCAGGGCCCGCGCAATGCCGAGCCTCTGTGTTTCCCCACTCGAAAGGGTGAAGGCATTCTGGTCTTTTTTGTGGAGCAGCCCGACGAATTCCAGTATCTCGTTAGCCCTCTTTTCCCTGTCCTCTTTTTTCATTCCCCTTATCTTCAACCCGTACAGAATGTTCTTGAAGGTCGTGGTGTTGAAGACCCCGACTTTCGGCAATACGAGGGTTATCCTGCGCTTCAACTGTATATCGTTGCGGAGCGCCTTGCCGCCGTCGGAAAGGTATCGGACTTCTCCCTGGTCCGGCTTTTCGAGCAGGGCGCATATCCTGAGGAATGTGGATTTGCCGCTGCCGTTCTGCCCTGTCAGGATATAAATCCCGCTTTTGTCGAAGGCAAAGGAGCACCCTTTGAGCACGGGGGTGCCCTGATAGCTCTTCCAGAGGCCTGCGGCGGCTGCGGTCAGGCTCATCCGCCTGCCCCCCGCATCCCCTTCCTCTGTATCACATGGAGCCCCAGGTTGAGGAGAAGCGAAAGCGCCAGGAGCACGATGCCGAGTGCAATGGCAAGCTCGAAATTGCCCTTGTCTGTTTCAAGGGCGATTGTTGTGGTCATGACCCGTGTGTATCCTGCAATGTTCCCCCCCACGATAAGTATCGCGCCGACTTCTGCTATCACCCTGCCGAAGGCTGCCATCACCCCGGACATTATCCCGTACCGCGCTTCCCTGATTACTGCGGCTGTGACCTGCAGGGGCGTTGCCCCGAGCGTTGCGGAGGCCTGCCTGATTACGGGATCGACACTGACAATTGCCGAGTGGCACAGGGCAGTAATGATGGGAAAGGCCAGGACCGTCTGGGCTATGATCATTGCCGAAGGGGTATAGAGCAGTCCCATAAACCCGAAGGGCCCGCTTCTCGACAGCATGAGATAGATAAAGAGACCTGCGACAACGGGCGGCAGCCCCATAAAGGAATTGATGGCGCTGATGACCACCCCTTTTGCAGGAAATCTTTTCAGGCCCACGAGGGCTCCGAGGGGCAAACCGAAAGCGGTTGCGATCAGTAGGGCGGTGCAGGAGACGGTGAGCGACAGCACGATGATGCCCAGGAGCTCGGGATTGAGATGGAGCATAAGGCCAAAGGCCTCTCTGAATCCTTTCAGTAGGTATCCCATAGGGAATTATAATGGAAAACGGCGTTGTGTGTCATATCGACAGGTATTATTTGCACACGATGCCTACTGACAGCGTGCGCAGTGTGCCTGCTTATTTTGCATTCGGGATAAAGAGGGCGTTCCCGTTTTTATCCTTAAAGGAAGCAATGGCCTGCTGTCCGTCTTTTGATATGAGCCAATTGACGAACTCCATTCCCTCCTTGTACCTGACCTCTTTGTATTTTGCGGGATTCACCGCCATGACTCCGTACTGGTTGAAAAGGGCGGGGTCGCCTTCAAGGACAACAACCATCTCAAGCCTGTCCTTGTCTTTTGTCGCAAGCCAGGTGCCCCGGTCGGTGAGGGTGTACGCGCGCTTTTCATTCGCAATCCTCTGGACTTTCTCCATGCCCTGCCCTGCCTCCATGTACCACTTCCGCCCCTTTGGGTCTATCCCTGCTTTTTTCCAGAGGAAGAGTTCTTTGGTGTTCGTCCCTGAGTTGTCGCCCCTGGATACAAAAGGCGCCGCTGTTCCAGCGATCTTTTTGAATGCCCCGGCTGCGGATTTCATGCCCTTTATTTTTGCGGGATCACCGACAGGGCCGATGATTACGAAATCGTTATACATGACATCGTGCCGGTTTACAAAAGCGCCTTCCCCGACCGCCTTGAGTTCCTGTTCCTTTGCGTGGACAAAGGCCACGTCGGCATCTCCTCTCCTGCCCATCTCGATGGCTGCTCCCGTCCCCCTGGCAACCACCTTTACCTTTACGCCGGTCTTCTTCTCGAAGATCGGCAGTATGCGGCCGAACAGGCCTGAATTCTCCGTGCTTGTAGTAGATGCGCAGATTATCTCCGTTTGGGCTGAAGCCCCGACGGTCGTGAGTAGCCCTGCGATCAGAATGAGTGCGGAAAAATATTTTCTCATATCCCCTCCTATATTTTTTTGTGCTGCTGTTTTTTACGCGCCGTCATTGACGGGACCGCATCGGGATAAAAAAGATTGATGCCGTGTTTTACATAATGAGCAATCAGGCGCTGTCCTTCCGGTGAAGTGACAAAGGCAATGAAATCCATGGCCCCCCTGTAGTTAATGCCGGGAAATCCATCAGGATTTACTGCGACCACGCTGTAATGATTTTTCAGTTTCGGGTCGCCTTTAAAAAGCGCCTTCAGGTCGGTCCTGGATTCGTAATTGTGAAAGGTGCCCGTATCGACGAGCGTATACGCCTGCTTCCGGCCGGCAACCAGCAGCGTATCTCCCATCTTGTCGCCGGTCTCGAAATACCACCCTTTGCCTTTCGGATTAATGCCTGCATCCTCCCAGATGTCCAGTTCCTTTATATTTGTCCCCGAGTCGTCGCCCCTGGATACAAAGGGGGCGCCCTTCTGCGCAATTTCTTCAAACGCCTCCGCCGCATTGAGCGCATCCCTGGTCCCTGCGGGATCGTTTCCAGGCCCGGCAATAACAAATTCGTTATGCATCACCGGTCTCCTGTTGACGCCGTATCCCTCTGTAACGAACTTCTCCTCCCTGAACGGATCATGCACAAAGAGCAGGTCGGCCTCTCCTTTTTTCGCAAGCCTGATCGCCTTGCCGGTCCCCACGGCGATAACTTCCACCTTTATATCGTATCTTGTGGATTTCTCATAAGCAGGGATCAGGACATCGAAAAGACCTGAATTCCGGGTGCTCGTAGTCGACGCCATGATAAGTTTTGTTTTTTCCTTTGCCATACCACCATCCACGGTATTCCTTAGGTATTCCTTATAAGAGTATGGTTTATCCGGCATGCCGGTCAAATTTATTTTATTCATGAAAAAGATTAATTCTGTTCATCATTAGGGGCTTATGCAGCCGATTCATCGGCTGCGTTGATTGTCCGGGAGAGGTGTCCCTGCCGCCGCCGGACTGAACGCCTTTGTTGACAGTGCTTATGCGGCCCCTTACAATATGACAACGTTTATGGAAGACCACAGGCTGAAGGCATTTTGTCTTATTGTCGAGACCGGGAGTTTCTCAAAGGCCGCTGAGGCGAAGTTTATGACCCAGTCGGCCATGAGCCATCTCATCAGGGGGCTTGAGGACGAACTCGGGGTGAAGCTTCTTAACCGGCAGGGCAGGGCGGTAGATCGGA
>JAJZPZ010000153.1 GCA_021847795.1 Nitrospirota bacterium | reverse complement strand
CTCTGCCTCCTGAGGTGGACTTCTCTTTTGCTTCATCTTGTGGATATTTCGGATGTGCTGACCACTGATCCTGTGGAAGAGTTTGAAAAGATAAACAAAGAGTTAGTATTATACAGCCCGGAGCTGGCCGAAAAGCCGATGGTGGTTGCAGGCACGAAAGCGGATATGGCCCATGATAAAACGAGGTTGAATACGCTGCAGGACTACTGCAAGGACAAGGGATTGGATTTCTTTGCGCTGTCCGCTGCTACGGGCGAGGGGGTGCGTCCGTTGGTGTCATACTTGTCCCATAAAGTAGCGCAGGGTAAGGGAAAGAAGGGACCGTGATATGAGCAGAATAGTCATAAAAATCGGAAGCAACATCCTCACCGATGCATCGGGTATGCTGAACCATAAGAGGATACAGGCGATTGCGAAGGATGTGTCCGAGGTGTGCAATGCCGGACATGAGGCCGTTATTGTTTCTTCCGGGGCCGTGGCGGCAGGCATGAAAAAGCTCGGGTTGAAGGAAAAACCGAAAGATATACGGCTCAAGCAGGCGGCTGCGGCAGTGGGGCAGTCATCCTTGATGTGGGCCTATGAAAAATGTTTCGAGGACCATCATAAAAAAGTTGCACAGGTGCTGCTCACCAGGGATGACTTCTCGGAAAGGGTACGCTACCTGAACTCCAGGAATACCCTCATTACGCTCCTCTCCTATGGGATTGTCCCGGTTATCAACGAGAATGACACGGTTGCAACCGATGAGATAAAATTCGGCGACAACGACCAGCTTGCCGCACTGGTATCGGGGGCAATAGATGCGGAGAGACTTGTCATCCTCTCCGACGTGGATGGCCTGTATTCCGGAGATCCCAAAGAAAGGCCGGATTCCCGGCTCATGCCTCTTGTCGAAGATATCACCCCTGAGATTGAGGCGCTGGCAGGAGGGGCGGGAAGCGCTGTGGGCACCGGGGGGATGTACTCGAAAGTCCTTGCTGCAAAAAAAACCATGTCTTATGGAATAAAGATGAATATTATAAGCGGCCGGAAAAAAGGAATCCTCCTGTCCCTTTTAAGCGGTGCGCACTACGGTACGGAATTCAGGCCCGGTATGAAAAAGATATCATCGCGAAAGGGCTGGATCGCCTATGCCGTCAAGCCGAGGGGGAGCCTTATTGTGGATGACGGCGCCGTCAGTGCGATTATGCGGTCGGGCAAAAGCCTTTTGCCTTCAGGCATTCTCCGTGTCGAAGGCATTTTTGATACGGGTGATGCGGTGTACTGTGCCGATGCCGGCGGCAGCCGGATAGCAAAGGGGATAGTGAATTATTCCTCTCATGATACGGAAAGGATTATGGGTAGAAAGACCTCGGAAATAGAGAAGATCCTCGGCTATAAATATTCGGATGAAGTGATCCACAGGGACAATCTTGTGGTGTTAGCTTAATTTCGAGAAATCGGCGATCTCCTGCGCAAGCGTTTTGATGCTTTGGATCAGGGCCAGGCGGTTTTGTTTTATCTCCTCGTTTTTGTCCATTACCAGCACCTTATCGAAGAAACTGTTGATAGTTTCTTTAAGGGACATAAGGATTCTGAGGGCGTCAAGATAGTTATTTTCCCGTATCAGGGAACGGATATGGGGTGCGGCTGATTCGACTTCATTTAAAAGCCTGATTTCTTCGCCTTCGGAAAGCAGCTCTTTCTTCACCGGGGCGGTCTCGCCTTTCGGGGCTATGTTATTGATCCTTTTGATGGCCAGGAGGAAAGGATTGTAGCCGGCATCCTCCTTTACAGCCCGAAGTGCATCGAGCCTTTCTCTTACGGTGTAAAGGGGTTTCTCCCTGACAAAATCCATGACGGCGTTGATCTCGTCCGGGGCATAGCCGCCGGAGAGGAAAAGAGGCTCGAATCTCTGTTCGAAAAATTTCAGCAGATTACCCACGATCGCCTCTTTGTTCTTCACTTTAAAGGGTTGCAGGGCCTTTTCGAAGAGATCGGTGAGCTTCAGGTCAAAGCGTTTGTTTGACAGTATGGAGAGGATACCGATTGCCTGTCTCCTCAATGCAAAGGGATCTTCGGTCCCGGTAGGGGTGAGCCCGAGCATGAAGAAAGAAGCCAGGTTATCGAGTTTGTCCGAAAGGCTTATGATAGTCCCCGTTTCTGTTTCCGGGAGGGTGTCTCCCGAATACCTGGGCAGATACTGTTCTGCAAGGGCTTTGGCGATGTCCTCGTTGTATCCTTCATGTAAAGCATAGTAGTGTCCCATGACTCCCTGCAGTTCGGGAAATTCGCGCACAACTCCGGAAATAAGATCGGCTTTGGACAGGAGCGCTGCGGTATTTACGTCTTCCTTTTTTGAAGGCAGGCATTTGGATGACAGGAATTCGGCAATCGACGCCATGCGCACGCTCTTGTCGTAAACAGTTCCGAGTTTGTCGTGATAAATGACTTTCTTTAAGCCCTCAACCCTCTCTTTCAGCGGGGTCTTCCTGTCTTCTTCGTAGTAAAAACGCGCATCTTCGAACCGCGCCTTTATGACTTTTTCAGCGCCTTTCTTTACCGTCCCTGCATTGTCGTTCTTGGTGTTGCTCACGATAATAAAGTAGTTTGTGAGCTTCCCGTTTTTGTCTTCCAGGGCGAAATACTTCTGGTGGCTCTTCATCACAATAATGAGCAATTCCTTGGGAAGTGAAAGATAATCAGCGGAAAAGGTACCCAGCACAGGGACCGGATATTCGACCAGGAAGACGACTTGCCGTAGAAGTTCGTCATCCTGTATCACTGATGCCTCTACCGATGAAGCCAGTTTCCCCGCGCCCTCGATGATGATCTTCTTTCTTTCGTCAGGATCAAGGATGACGAAATTATTCCTCAGGGTAACCATATATGCTTTGCTGTCCTTGATCTCGAAAGGCGCCGGCGCGAGGAATCTGTGTCCGCGTGTTATGTTGATGCTCTTTATTCCATCGACTTCAAAAGCGACTCTCCTGTTGTCGTATATCGCAAGTATCCAGTGGATCGGCCTGACAAACCTGAAGCTGCCGTCGCCCCAGTGCATGGATTTCGGGAAATTCAGGGAAAGGACCACTTTGGGCAGTATCTCGGGAAGAACGGCTGCTGTGTCCCGGGCCTTCTCCTTAATGACAGCCATGACATAGACGCCCTTTCCCTTTTCTTTTCTGATCAGGTCCGTAACAGGTATCCCCTGTGCCTTGGCGAAGGCTTCAGCAGCTTTCGTGGGAGTGCCTTCTTTGTCGAAGGCTGCAGTTACCGGAGGCCCCCAGGCCTCTCTTTCCGCTGCTTCCTGTGAGGCGCCCACCTCTGCAATCAGCGTAAGTCTTCTCGGTGTGGCATAGGTCTTAATGGAGGTGACAGGCAACCGGTATTCGGAAAATATTTTCTCTGAGTATTCCCTCAGCTTATCTATGGCATCGGGAAGAAAACGCGCAGGGATCTCCTCAGTCCCGATCTCCAACAGCAGTAACGAGTAACGAGCGGCGAGTGACGAGTCTGAAGGCAGTGACGAGTAACGAGTGACAAGTGACGAGTTTTTGGAGTCTTTAGTATTTAACTCGTTACTTGTTACTTGTAACTCGTTACTGTCTTTAGTATTTAACTCGTTACTCGTTACTGGCAACTTGTTACTGCCTTTAGAGTTACTCGTTACTTGTAACTTGTTACTGTCTTTGTCGTTACTTTTCATTTGTTACCCTTTACTGTCTTTAAAAGGGGGAATCCCATGTCCTCCCGCTGCTTCAGGAACGCTTCGGCGCAGAGCTTTGCAAGCGCCCTGACCCGTGCGATATAACCGGTCCTTTCCGTTACGGAGATGACGCCCCGCGCATCGAGCAGGTTAAACGTATGGGAGCATTTCAGGCAGAATTCATAGGCTGGAAGCACCAGTCCAAGCCCGTTCATTCTCTTCGATTCTGCTTCATAGGCGTCGAACTGCTTTACGAGCAATTCCGTATCTGCAAAATCAAAATTAAATTTCGAGCCCTCTATCTCTCCTTGTTTGTGTATCTCTCCGTACTTTATCCCTTTTGCCCATTCTATTTCGAATAGATTGTCAATTCCCTGCAGGTACATGGCGATCCTTTCAAGGCCGTAGGTCAGTTCAACGGAAACAGGCTTGAGGTCAATCCCCCCTACCTGCTGGAAGTAGGTGAATTGTGTTATCTCCATCCCGTCGAGCCACACTTCCCAGCCCAGCCCCCATGCGCCGAGCGTAGGCGACTCCCAGTCGTCCTCTACAAACCGTATGTCGTGCCGTATCGGATCTATTCCGATTGCAGACATGCTTTCAAGATAGAGGTCCTGGCTTTCCAGTGGAGAGGGTTTTAAAATGACCTGGTATTGGTAATAGTGCTGCAGTCTGTTGGGATTTTCCCCGTATCTGCCATCCGTCGGTCTCCTGCAGGGTTCAACATAGGCAACTCTCCATGGCTCAGGGCCAAGGACCCTGAAAAAGGTTGCAGGATGGAACGTGCCGGCGCCCACCTCAGTATCAAGGGGCTGAAGCAACAGACAGCCTTTTTTTGACCAGAAATCCTGCAGCTTTAGTATTAAGTCCTGAAAATACATTAAACCTCTCTGCCCGGCATACCAGGGTCGAAAGAATATACTATAAGAATATGGATTCTGATGAAATGAATATTCATATTATCCGAAAAAACGGTTCTTTGTCAAATAAACAGGAACAGGAAAAGATGGTTATTCCCCGGAATTCAAGGACCTTTTTCCTGTTCCGCTTATTGACACAACAGGGGAAGGACGCTTATACTATTTGATTAAAATACGGTTTAAAAAGAAATTTTTCAGATAAGCGTGCTTAATCCAGAGGGCTTTTATTTTTTTACCGGATGAAAAGAGAGGGAGATAAAAATGAATTTTGAAGATTTCTCTTTGACAAAAGAGACTCTGAAGTCAATAGCGGAAATAGGCTTTGAGGAACCGACGCCGATCCAGGCTGACACAATCCCGTTGATCCTTGAAGGCAAGGACATTGTCGGCCAGGCACAAACAGGCACAGGCAAAACTGCTGCATTCGGCATTCCTATTGTTGAAAGGAGCAGGAAAGGGAAAAATCCCTTTGCCATTATTCTTGAGCCTACACGGGAACTAGCGGTGCAGGTTGCCCAGGAGATCAACAGGATAGGCAAATACAAAAAAGCCAATGTGCTGCCTGTCTACGGGGGCAAATCCATTGAGACCCAGATAAAAGCTCTGAAAAGGGGTGTGGATGTAGTCGTGGGTACGCCGGGGCGGCTTATAGACCACATCAACAGGAAGACGATTTCACTTGCCGACATATCGGTTGTCGTCCTGGATGAGGCGGATGAAATGCTGAACATGGGCTTTATCGAGGACATTGAGACCATCCTGAAAAATATCCCCGGCGAGAGGCAGACGCTCCTGTTTTCAGCTACCATGCCCCAGCCTATCATGAATATAGCCAAACGATACATGAAGTCTCCGGAAAAGGTGCGGATAAATACCAAGGGCGTTATTATTCCGAAGATCAAACAGGTATTTTATGAGGTCAAGGAAGGAGATAAGATCCATGCCCTTTCAAGGCTTCTCGATGTCGAGGACCCGGAACTGGCAATTGTGTTCTGCCATACGAAACGGGAAGTTGACGAGGTCTCAATGAAGTTGCAGCAGATGGGATATAATGCGAATTCCCTCCACGGAGACTTTACGCAGGCCCGGAGAGATGAGGTGATGCACAAATTCAAAAACGGACTGCTCGATGTGCTGGTGGCAACGGATGTTGCGGCACGGGGATTGGACATCCAGAACGTAACTCATGTGTTTAACTACAATATCCCTCAAAATCCCGAGAGTTACGTTCACAGGATCGGCAGGACGGGCAGGGCCGGGAAATCCGGAATGGCAATAACCCTGGTTACCCCGAGAGAGTACAGGCATCTGAGGCTGATAGAGAAGACCGCGCAGACCGTAATCGGCAAAAAGAAGCTTCCTTCGTCGCAGGATGTCATCAGGGCCAAGGAGAAAAACATAGCAAAAGACATGGCGGAGATCATATCCACGGAAAAGCACGCGGGTTATGCCCATATCATAAAGGAGTTGGCGGAAACCCACAGTTCCAGCGACATTGCCGCTGCAGCGCTGTATGCAGCGTATGGTGAAGTAAAAGAGTCCCGTCCTGAGGAGCAGCATTACGAAAAGGCGGGAACTGTCAGGCTCTTCATGACTATCGGACGCAAGGACAAGATAAAAGTGGCCGACATCGTAAAATCCATAGCTTCTGAAGCTAACATCCCTTACAGTAAAATAGGCAATATTGATGTCCTTGATAAGTTCACCTTTGTGGAAATCCCCGAGGACCTGGCAGACCGGGTAGTGCGGTCTGTAGACGATATGGTCATGAAAGGGAAAAAGGTTAAGGTCCAGCAGGCAAGGGAGAGAGACAGAAAGTAAATATCAGCGGGCATAATCATGTTCAAGCCGACACATTGTCCCTGCCTGATCAACATTGACTGCCTTAGTATCCTTCCGTTATAATCACACCGAACTACAAAGCTGAAAAAAGGGCAGGCCTGCCGGGAGGCGGGCGCCCTGAATCACCGGTCTTAATATGCTCTGTCTGCATAGTAGCTGAATTGTGCAAGGTATCGGGAATACCAAGAACACCGGCTGCAACTCCTCTGATTACTGATTAAAGAGCAGGTCCGGTCTCAAAAAGGAGTAGGGCGGCAGTGGGTTGTACAGTGTCGGCACGCAGAGCCAGTAATAAGTATCGCTCCCCGGTCCTGATGCCCCGGCATAAGAGGAACATGAGTTTTCTCCTTATGCTCTGCATAATCAGTATATGCTCGCATTTTGCTGCCCCCCGGTCTGTATCAGCCGGAACAGCGGGCGTTTTCTCAGGGAGAAAACAATCCTCTCCGGACACTGCATCGTTCCCTCGCGAGTACGGGGAAGTCATTTATCGGTATAACGAGAAAAGTCCGAACCACATCTATATTATCGGAACGAGCCATCGAGATTCCTTGACACTGAAAAACGGGTACAACACCGTGCGTGCACAGGTCGAAGCCTATAAAATCGGAGAATGGCTGATCAGGAATAAAGGGCTTGAACTCCTTCTGCCGGAAGGCTTCTTCTCGGTGGGGAACAAGAACCCTGAAAAGGAAAATGCAGTGAAGGTCTCCTATGCGGGAGGGGCCGAAAACAAGGCGCAGACGGACACCGGTATTCTCGAAAAGAGGCTGGGGGACAATACCGTTTATGTGAATGCAGAGATGCTTTTAAAGGAGAATTATCTCATTAAGCTACGCCAGGTGGAAGACCGGAAACTCTATGATGCCGTTGGTCACGATATATTCGGCCTTGAAAAGTGCGGGAACGATACTTCCGGCTGCTTTTTCCTGAGGTCTGAGCTCGAGTATCTGCAGGAAAGGCGGACAGCAGCTATGCTCCAGGCAATACCGGACAAGGTGGATTACGAATTCCTGCAAGGGAATATCCAAAGGCGGGATGCATTATTTACCATTGGTATGAGCCATCTCTATGAGATAATAAAATATCTGAGAGAAAACAAAATAACCATTTATTCCCCTTTGTTCAACACAGCGGGAAAAGAAGATTACATTGCTGAGCTGAATCTGCTTAAAAAAAATTACGGCATTACTATTATCCTTCCGAAGGCATTGGCCGATGATGATGACGTTTTAAAAAGAACCCGATTGAACAAAATAATAGAAGAGTCCCGCAAACAATCCACTCTTGTCTCTTCAGCAGCTTTGCCGCACAGCGGCGAGGCCGTCCTGGTCAAGCATTGAAAGCCTGAAAGGCTGCGTTGGAAAAGTATATGGCTTCAATGTAATTATATGTAATTTTGCATGTCTTTCAACGGCTTATACTCATCAGGCGCTTTCAATAAGAAAAATTGACATGTGAAATGAATTCTGCTACTTTTTAAGTAGACTGAAGGTCTGTTTCTTTCCGGCGCCGGCGCTATCTCCATGCTCTGGGTGGGCAAAAAATAACTCAAAACGGAGGAAAAGATGAAAAAAAGAAGTGTATTCGCCGTAGTGTTTATCTTTAGCTTGCTGTTGGCTTCCGGGGCCTTTGCTGCCGGATACGATCAGCCTGGAACGGCGGGAGACATGTCGTCAGGAAGCGCTGATATGCAAAACAGTTCATCAACCAGGGGCGCTGCTGATATGCAGAGCAGCGAGTCCTCGGCCGGAGGAACCGGCAGCGCAGCCACATCAGCCGCCATTCCGAAAATAGGA
>JAJZPZ010000152.1 GCA_021847795.1 Nitrospirota bacterium | reverse complement strand
GTGATTCAACTGACATGCCCCTAACTTTACGAACACTGGTTTCATCGCTATGGGCAGCAACCTGCATACAACCAGACACAACGGCAGGGCGTGTCAATACTGTCATGTCGCTGTCCCCCATGGATGGAAGAGGTACAGGTTCATTAGGTTTGATGATTGCGACTCAGCGCCTTATGTCGGGATAACCGGTGGCTTGAGCAGCGGTGTCAGCTGGAAAACAAGCGGAAGCTGGACGGAGAGTTCCTGCCATAGCGGTTCGGTAGGGAGCTGTGGCTAGAAGCCGGAGGCGGCGGCTATTGTAAATTGGGACTAATAAAGCTGTTAAGGTCAAGAAAGTTAGCTGTCGCCTTTATCGTATTTATTACCGTCTTCCTTGTCCTATCGACTGTAATTCCGCAAAAATCAGCGATGAGCGATGCGGAGCTTTTCAGGCTCCGCATCAATCGCCCCGGATTGTCCGGTTTCATATCATTCACCGGGCTTGATCATATGTACACCACCTGGTGGTTTCTCGGCATTGTATTTCTCTTCTCCCTCAATATCGCACTGAACCTGTACGAGAGAGTAAAGATGACAGTCAGGCAGGTACGGAACGGAAACCCTCCGTCTCCTGAGAGGATCAAGGGGCTCCCCTTTCAGTCAGCAATCTCCTTACCGCAGGGAGGCGATGAGAATATAAGAAAGAATGGAAACAGAATCCTTTCAGAAGCGGGATACCGGGTAGAGGAATACCCGGATGGATTTATTGCATCGAAAGGCAGACCCGGCATATGGAATGCTTCGCTTTTCCATGTGAGCCTGCTGGTAGTCCTGTTGGGTGTTCTCGTAAGCGGACTTACAAAATTCGGAGGGAATTTAGAGCTCTCCGAGGGCCAGGTATTCGGCGGAAAAACGGAGGAGCTTATAAATAGGTGGTACGGAATATTAAAGATCGAACCGGATATGAATTTTTCTGTGGTTCTGAAAAAGTTCAATGTAGAATACTGGGATGCCGAATACCCGAAGCTTTTCCGGAGTGTCGTAGATGTCATTGAGGGCGGGAAGATTGTCCTCTCGAAGAACATCGAGATGAACGAGCCGCTTAGATATAAAGGGTATTCTTTCTACCAGTTGAAGTACTACGGATATTCAGCCTCTTTGTCCATAAAGGATAAAAACACCGGCAACGAGGTGAGGGGATATGTGAACTTCCCATACCGGGAACGGTACTCAGGTGTCGTCTCTCAGAATTTCATGATTCCCCATACTGATTTCAGGGCCGTGTTGCGGTTTGATATCGCATACCCCGGTATTATCGTAATCTCGGTTCTGTCCGGCAATACGCCTGTCTGGGAGGGTGTAGTACCGCAAGGCGGGAGCATTGATCTCGGGAGTGTACAGATTGTGTTTCAAGGCATAGTCAAATGGACAGGTCTTTTTGCTTCAAGAGACCGTGGAGTCCCTGTTGTGTATGCGGGATTTGCATTGCTGATTCTTTCAGTATTTGGTATTGTATTTGTCGTCCCGAAAACATTCTATGCTTTTTATGATGAGAAGAGGATACTTGTCGGGGCAAAAACTTCACGGGACAAAGAGGTCTTCAGGGAAGAGTTTGAAGAGATCGTGGGAAGGATAAGAAGAGCAGTCGATGAATGAGGAAATAGTCTTCTTTTGGATAGGAACGACCCTTTACGGTCTGGGCAGTATACTGGCAATTATCGGCCTCTTATTTAAAAAAGAGAAGCTTCTCTCTGCTGCATTAGCCTCTGGCGCTATTGGATTGATTCCCCACGGGGTGGCGATAATCACCAGATGGATAAGGGTGGGCCACGGGCCTTACATCAATATGTATGAGGTGATGAGTTCGGATGCGTGGATTGCCCTTTTATTTTTCTTAATAGCCCATAGAAAGTTTCGTTTCCTGTCGAACGCTTCTGTTGTAGTGCTGCCGGTGATCTTTCTCTCCATGGGTTTCGGGTTGATGGGTTCAGTGAAAGATATTCCGCTGCCCCCCTCTCTTAGGAGTTACTGGCTTGTCCTGCACATCGTTTTCGCAAAACTATGCAGCGCATCTTTCCTGGTTGCCTTCGGAAGCGCTGTTCTGTACCTCTATAAGGATAAACACCATGAAGAGACATCCTTCAGCAAACGCCTCCCCTCGATAGAGCGGCTTGACAGTTTTATCTATAAATTTAATGCGCTCGGATTTGCTTTTCTCTCCATCATGATTGTCGCCGGTTCAATCTGGGCGAACAACGCATGGGGCAGGTACTGGGCATTCGATCCTGTTGAGACGTGGTCATTGATAACATGGCTGTGCTATGGGCTCTTTCTCCACCTGAGATTGAACAGGACCTGGGTAGGGAAAAAATCAGCCTTGCTGACACTGGTTATTTTTATTTTTTCCATACTCGCTTTTTTCTTTATTCCATATTTCCTTAAAACAGCGCACTCGGAGTATCTGGTAAGATGAAAAAACGGATATCAAAAAATAATATTCTCTTATCTTTAATCTGCATCGTACTTTTATTGCCGGCATCCTGTGTGAAAAGCGCCGAGAAAAAGGATGTAGAGACAGTTATAAGGGCATATAACAATGCGCTGGAGAAGGCTTTTGAGACCAAGGATTTCGGGCCCCTGAAAGATCTGACCACCGAGAGGGAATACAATAAGGCTACGATATACATTATGTCATATGCCGGGCAGGATGAAAGATTAAGCGCTCATCTCATTAAATTTGATATAAAGAGAACCGCTATCAGTGGGAATAGTGCAGATGCCGTGACATCCGAGGAGTGGGAATACGAGAGGGTAAACATGGCAACGGGTGAAGCAGTGACCCCATATACCTTATATACTTATGAAATGAATTATAAGCTTCTTAAGGACGGAGATAAATGGAAAGTTGACCAGTTGAAAATTATAAAAGAGGATCAAAAACATTAAACGGTAAGCATGTGGCGCCGGGGTTGCGTTCGTGCATTTAAGCTCCCCCTCGTAAGTCAGAAACGGTCATATCTTTCTTGACGCCCCTCTTTTATGTGCTGTATAATGTATACAGCACATTGAGCGGGAGGTGTAAAATGGCTGTTTCCGAAAAAAGGACACAGGTCTATTTCCCTTTGGAGCTATACAAAAAGGTTGAAAGAAGGGCTAAGAGGGAATCAAAGTCGATGGCTTCGGTTGTGAGGGAGGCAGTGGCAAAATATATCGAAGGAGAGGAAGAAAAGGAGATCGATTGGGAGAACGACCCGTTCTTCAAAGCTGTCGGTTTTATCAAGAGTGGAGTGACCGACCTGTCAGTTAACCATGATTACTATCTCTACGGCGCGAAGAAGAAATCTGTTCCGAGCGCTATGATATGAGCAAGTGTAAAATACAAGGACGGATTTTTAAAGATAAAAGCAAAGAGGTAATCTCGAATATTCTCATGAGGAATATCGCTGTTAAATGGTTGAAGCAGTCAGAGGCTGATCTTAAAGCTTCAAGGGACAGCCTCGAAGCCGGAAATTATGAATGGAGCTGTTTCCAGTCTCAACAGAGCGGCGAAAAAGCATTGAAAGCATGCCTCTACGAAAAAGGATATACATCTGTAATCACACACTCACTAAAGGAACTACTGAGAGAGTGCATGAAACTCAATGCCTTGTTTAAGGAGCTTTCCCGGGATGCCAGGACGCTCGATATGTTCTATATTCCTACAAGGTATCCTGACGGGCTCGGAGGCGATCTTGCGCCATTTGAGTTTTATGAAAGAGAGGATGCCGAGAAATGCATAAACTCCGCAGAGTCGATCTTGAACGCAGTAAAGACCTTCTTGACGAACTGAAGCTCTTTGTCATGAGGCTGAAGGAAGAGCTTCCTGTGAAAGAGGTCTATCTGTACGGTTCTTTTGCCAAAGGCGAAATCCACGAGGGCAGTGATATCGACCTGCTCATAGTAGGTGATTTCACAGAGAGGCTTTTTGATCGCATTGGAAAAATCCTTGATCTTACCGACCTGCCTGTTGAGCCGCTTGTATATACAAACAAAGAATTTGAAGATCTCAGGAAATCTGAGAGCCCTTTTATTGCTGAAGTCCTCAAGACCGCTATAAGGATCGATACATAGATCGTATTTAGAGCCTATCTGTAAATTAGCAAGTCCCCCTTTGGAAAAGGGGGATGTAGGGGTATTTCCCGGAGAAGGATTTCTTTTATCTATAAAATCTCCCCTCGCCCCTCTTTGCCAAAGAGGGGGAAAGTTATTCCCGGATAGGCTCTTAGTGTCTTGATTTCACATGAATGCATGCCTGATGCTGTTCTTCCGTTTTCATGAAGGCCCTCCAGGTAAATAATTGTTTATCCTTCAACGATGATTTCAGGAAGGCAGGTTTTCTCCCTTTTTCAGCTTGACAAACCTTTCGGAAATATTGAAAATAGTTAGTATTTGATGTATTAACGATAAGTTTAAAGTATAATTTAACATTATGGAGAGTTATTCGGAAAACTTGCTGTTTTACAGCATAAATCATTGTATTTAGGAGGTTTTATGAGTTTCTTGAAGGGGTTGCTTGTAATAGCATGTCTTCTCATTCCCATCAGTGCTTTTGCATATGGCGGGCATGATGGCCTGGTCTGTACCGGTTGCCATGCGATCCACACAGCAAAAGATGTCTTGATCTTTGCAGTACCGGCGAATAAGGTTGATCTTAATGCAAAGACAAAACAGCCTTATGCTCTTATCACCGCTCTCTGTCTCGGCTGCCATGACTCCCCTGAAAAGGGCGGCATGGGTATCAAAGCGATTACAGGCCATATGAGCCATCCTTATGGACTGAACAGCGTTAATCCCAAGGTGGCCCGCGTGCCTGCAGATGCCCTCCGGGATGGAAGGTTCGAGTGTATCGGTTGCCATGATCCACACCCATCGAATCCCAATTACAAATACCTCAGGTATGATCCCGGGACAAATGGCTCGAAGATGGAAAATTTCTGTGCAGCATGTCATCCGATGAAGGCTGATCCTAAATCAGCAGTAAAACCCCATGCTTTCAGCAGTATGGATGAGAGATCGTTCGAACCATCGGATTCTGCTGCAGCTGCGCCTGCACCAAAAGCAAAGAAGAAATAAATTATAGAAAATATGCATTATAGACAAACAGGGGCCGGCAGTACTGCCGGCCCCTGTTTGTTTCTCCACTCATAAAAAAGTTGTTATCGATTATAATAAGGGACTGATTGAGGCGGCAAAAAAGGGGAAAGCGGACCTGCTGAAAGGCATTGCTGCGGAGCGGCTTATGGAAAAGGATGGGGTATGACTCGAAGAAAAACGTTAATAAGCGGACTATTCAGGACATACGGTTAAAGTCCGAAAAGAGCACGGGGAGCAAAGGTTAGGTATGAAAAGAAAGAAAGTAATGCTTGTCACGCCTCCTTATCACGCGGGAGTGGTCGAATCAGCCGGCACCTGGCTTAATCTCGGGTTTGTGTATATTGCCGGCAGTCTCAGGCGCAGGGGCTATGATGTGGAGATATACGACGCAATGTCCTATTTCCATAGTTATGATGAGATCGCAGAGAGAATCCGGACCTGCAAGCCGGATGTCATCGCAACTACGGCGATTACCGCCACGATAAACGACTGTATTGAGGTATGCAAGCTCTCCAAGCGTATCAACCCGGAAACTATTACGATAATCGGCAATGTCCATGCCACCTTCTGCTGGGATGAGATTCTCAGGGAGCGCCATCAGGACGTTGATTATATAGTGCGGGGGGAAGGGGAGGGGACGCTCCCCGATGTCCTTGATTGCCATTTTGCCCGGGATGATGTTTCAAAGGTTCAGGGGATCGCTTTCTGGAACGGCACTCTGCCATGTGCAACCCCCCGAAGGGGGTATATCGCGGACCTGGACTCCGTCGAGGGCGCGTGGGATCTTGTGGATTGGGGCATTTACACCTACAGGCCGACACCCGGCTCGGTACTTGCCATCGTTAATTCATCAAGAGGGTGCAACCAGAATTGCAGCTTCTGCTCCCAGCAGCTCTTCTGGGGGCGTAAATGGCGTGCGAAGTCTCCGGAGGCTTTTGTATCCGAGCTTGAACATATCCATAGGAAGTACGGGGTCAATGCGGCAATGATCGCTGATGAGACCCCGACCCTTGACCGGAAGAGATGGGAGCGCATCCTTGACCTCCTTATTGAGAGGTCGATGCACATTGAGCTTTTTATGGAGACCCGGGTTAAGGACATCATACGGGACAAAGACATTCTTTGGAGATACCGGAAGGCCGGAATTGTGCATATTTATGTCGGCGTTGAATCAACAAGCCCCGACACGCTTGAGAAATTCGCAAAGGACGTAAGCATAGGGGAATCAAAGCAGGCGATAGAACTGATCAATAATGAAAACATCATTTCCGAGACTTCATTCGTGCTCGGGATGCCGGATGAAACAGAAGCCTCCATCAACAACACTGTTGAGCTTGCAAAGCACTACAATCCTGATATGGCCTTTTTTCTGGCCATCGCGCCATGGCCCTATGCAAATATCTATAAGGAACTCGAGCCGCATGTCGCAACAAAGGACTATAGTAAATACAACCTTATAGAGCCGGTGGTTAAGCCTGCTGCTATGACCATTGATAAGCTGAGGGATGAGTTGAACAGGGCAACAAGGGTTTTCTACATGGATAAGTTCTCGAAACTGAAGAGCATGACCCCGTTTAAACGGGACTATATGATAGCTGTTATGAGGCTTCTTATGGAGCATTCCTATATCGCTTCCCAGATCAGGGACATCAAGGGTTCGATGCCTGAGGAAGTGCGGCAGTTTCTCAAAGAGCATGCTGGGAACTTTTCTCCCCTCCCCTAGGATTGTCTGCATGAGTTTTGCTTGATTTCCCGCATCGTGTGAGTAAAATCACACAGTAATGGACATGAAAATGCGAAAAGAAGGTCCAAAGGCATTGGTTTGCCCGGAATGAAAATTGCATCAATCATGTTCATATTCATGATGAAACCCTGCGGGGCATAATAAATGTATAAAATGTCCGACAGATGGTAAAGAGCGTGATGAAAATATTGGTTGTCGATGATGAAGAGCTCATATGCTGGTCACTCAAAAGATCTTTTGAGAAGAAGGAAGGCCATTCCGTATGCTGTGCTTACACCGGGAATGAGGCCCTGCAGAAAATGGTGGAAAATGAGTACGATGTGGTCATTACCGACCTGAAGCTTCCTGATGTCGACGGCGCCGAGCTTGTCAGAAAACTTAAGGAGCTTAATACAGGTGTTCCCGTGATCGTCATATCGTCGCATTTCCCGCAAAGCACCATGGATGATTTCGTCAATCACGGCGTTTTCAGGTGCATTACCAAACCCTTCCAGATCGAAGATGTGCTCAGCGGTGTAAGAGAAGCTACGGGGAAGAGGGCGACACCCCTATTCCCCTAGGAATTCCGGATCAATCTTCAATTCTTCCAGATACTTGCCTATCCTCCTGAAATACTCAGCCCTGCACGTTTTATCAATATCGAGCAGCCTGCTGAAGGGTTTTTGAAAATCATTTCTCCCTGAGGTAAAGACCCCGTGACCGTAAACGATAACCCCCCGGTTTTCCTGCATTGCAGGAGGAACGGTATGCATGAGGCCTGCCGGGCCGGTGCCGATCTCCCCTGAAACAACGGGGATGCCTGCAATGTCCCGTTTCTCCCTGCAGGCGCTGTGGCAAAGGCCCCTGTCGCAATCTTTCCCCGGGCAATGCAGCGACAGCAATACAGGGAACCTCGGGTGTCCGTGCAGGATCGCAGTCTGTCCTGTCTGTAAATAAACATTCTTGTGGGCGGATAACTCTGATGAGGCGGTTATGCCTCCGGAGGAAGAGCCGTCCAAAGGAACTGCATCTATGCAGCTTTCCAACTCGTCCATGGAGCTGCCTGTCTGGCTGATATATATCGTGGAGCCATGCGTATATGAGATGTTCCCGAAATATGAATCAACCAGCCGGTGCTCCACAACGGCTCTTCCTGCTTCTGCAAGCATTGAGATGATGGCGTCCTCATCCCCCGGCGGACCCGGTGAGAGGGAAGCAGCGGACTGATCCGGTGCAACCATTCTGTAGCGGCGGACTATTTCCTGGAATCCCCTGATGCGGTCGTTGTCGGGCAGCGCCTTTCCTGAACAGCAATCCTCGAGATGGGTCAGGATATCAAAGAAATATTTCACAAAGGTGGAAAAGCATGTCGAGCTGAACGAGACAAAGGCCTGTTCAGGGGTAACCACCCCGTAGGTGACAATGCCGCGATCTTTG